>NZ_JARVCN010000444.1:0-2295 GCF_038442745.1 Crocosphaera sp. Alani8 | reverse complement strand
AACCAGCCAATTTCAACAGATTCAGACGAACAAAACCACCCTCAACCAACTCAAACAGGAGACTTGGGGCATCGAACTGTATCAAACCAACCAGGGGAAATTCATCATCCTACCCCCCAACAGCCAGCACAAAACGGACTGGAAATGCAAAGGGAAGCCCTGTATCAAGCTGTAGAAGACGATGACCCCACTAGAGAAAGAACTTTTAGAAACCTTCAAGAACTTTGCTCTTCAATACGAGAAGGACAAGAAAGAACAAGAGGAATTAATCGACAAATCACTAGAGCAACAGATGAAAAGATTGGAGTCTTTGATAACTCAACAGAACGAATTAATCAAGAACTTCTCAGAAACCATCAACTCATTCAACAACAGAATGAACGACTTATCAGAGAGGATCGAAAGGCTAGAAAACGCTTATCAAGACATCATGAACGTCTTAGAAGAATAAAGGAACAACTTGCACAAGAACTGGATAAGTTTAAAACTGATATTAACCTCGCTGATTATGCTCAAGCTAATGGTTACAGCATCGATAAAAAGAAAAGTTCGGTTAATTGTCTTGTTCTTAAAGATAACCAAGGGGATAAGATTCTCGTTGGTGTTAATCAAAGCGATGGACACTATTTTTACTCATCGGTTAATAATGATAGAGATAGTGGCTCAATCATTGACTTTATTCAGAATAGAAGAACCCTCAATTTAGGGGAAGTTAGAAAGGAACTTAGACCCTGGATAAATGAACCTTCTAATCCTCCTTATTCTCCTAAACAGCCAACACCTAAATTAACCCCAAGTAGCCCAGACAGACATAAAATCATTACTCAATTTGAAGGCTTCCAAGCAATAGTAACTCATCCTTATTTAACCCGACGGGGTATTAGTCAACAGACCAGTAATGACCCTAGATTTCAAGGTAGAATCTACACGGATAGCCATAATAATGTCATTTTCCCTCATGCAGACCGCGAGGGAGTTTGTGGCTATGAAATGCGTAATCAGCAGTTTAAGAGCTTTTCTAAGGGGGGTATCAAGGGGTTATGGGCTTCTAATGGTTCACCTGATGATACGACGCTGGTTATCTGTGAAAGTCCCCTGGACTGCTTAAGTTATCATCAATTATTCCCTGATGATACTACCCGTTACTTTGCTACTGGTGGAACCCTATCAGATAAGCAGAAAACTCTACTTAAAGGGGTTTTTGAGAAGTTCCATAATAAAGGGGGACATATTATGATTGCGACTGATAAGGATGAAGCTGGTCAGGAACTAGAGCAGGAATTAAGGAATATTGCCCCTGAAACGGCTCAAATTAATCGGATAGTGCCTAGACATCATAAAGATTGGAATGAGACTCTCATGGCTGAAATTCGACGGCAACGGGAACAAGAACAGAAACGTAGTCGGGGTTTGTCCCGTTAATCGTTTGGGGCTGACGGGGACTGTAGACTACTCACCACATAATCATTTTGATTCGTCTTCATTAACCCATCGGGACTCTTGACCACTTCTCGATCATAATCACACTTTGAACGTGATCTCAATTATTGAGAAAAATTAATAAATAAAATACTCTGAATATAGGATTCAAAAAGCAGGTTTATAGTCAGACGGTTATTTATTTTTATTGGCAGTAGTTAACTATTTTTAGGTTTTAAGAATTAGTTAACGAAATTAATCTTTTTAGAGAATAATGATTCTTATGTATGACCAAGATTTATGTCTATTTGCTCAAGATTTAGAGAAGAAATCTCAAAGATTTGAAGAAAGAGTGCATCAAGAACCTGATAATGAACGACAGAGAGACCCTTATAGACGAGATTATGCCAGAGTTTTATACTCTTCTTCATTTCGCCGATTACAGGGCAAAATGCAATTACTAGGAATAGATCCTACTAATTTTCATAGAAATAGATTAACTCATAGTTTAGAAGTTGCTCAAATTGCTGGAGGTATAGCTAGAGATTTAGAATTAAAAAATCCGATTGTTGCTGAAACCTGTTCTTTATCTCATGATCTAGGAAACCCACCTTTTGGCCATGCAGGAGAAACAGTCTTAAATGAATTGGCTAAAGATATTGGAGGTTATGAAGGGAATGCACAAACTTTTAGGATTCTTCGTCACTTAGAAAAAAAGCATTATGCTTTCCCTGGACTTAATGTTACTTTAAGAACTCTTTTAGGAGTTACCAAATATTTTTACAACAGAACTGACAACTATAAAAAGTTCTTATATGATGATGATACCAAATCCGCTCTTGTTATACCCTTTATAAGCTAGAATAGGCAGATGTC
>NZ_JARVCN010000443.1:0-2298 GCF_038442745.1 Crocosphaera sp. Alani8 | reverse complement strand
GTCATCTTAAGTCTTCACACTTATGCTGGAGCGAGAACTCGCTTTGTAATCTCGTCCTACTTTTTAACAACTAATGGTGTGTGATAAGGCTCACTTTTTTTTGTAATAATAGTCACAGCTATATTGGCAGAACTATCTCATCATTATATTTACTGAGATTGATGGTATTTTTTGTTGGGATACTTCCCTTAATTTTACTAAACTAATAAAGAATCGGTTAACGTATCATAAGTAGTGAAATATGAAAAAATATCACTTTCAACGCCAACAACTAAAATCCTTAGTCGAAAAAATTAGTTCAAAACAAGTGACTGGCACTTTAATAATCAGATTACAAACTAAAGAGGAATTAAACCAGAAAAAATATATTTTAGTCTTAAATAATGGAAAAATAGCCTATGGTGGCTCTTATATTCCAAAAAGGAACGACTTTGTTAAAACCTTAGCCCACAAAGTCAACCCCGAGATCAATTCTTCTGCTATCCAAGTTGCTCTAGAAAAATCCACCAACCCTACTTCTCTAACAGAAGTATTCAAGAAACTTGTCCGTTTTCGAGTATTGAGTTGGGACAAAATTGAAACCTTCGTTCGAGGACAAGTTTTATCACTACTTGAATACGCCTCATACTACTGTGGAGAGCTTGAATGGAATACCTCCTCTAGCTGTGACCTATGTTTTGGACAAGATGGTCATTATATAGACTGGAGGAGCTTGGAAGAAGAACTTAATCAACGTCAACAACAATGGGAAGCTTTTAAACCCTCTATTCCTTCAAAAGTAGCAATTCCTTGCTTAGTAACAAAAGCAGCGACTGAAATTAAAGAACCCCAAGTGCTTCGGCATTTAGAAAAATGGGTAGATGGTCAACGTTCCCTAATAGAGATTGCCCAAGAATTGGAAAAAAATCCTTTGACCCTTGCCAGTTCCTATTTTAATTGGGTTCAAAAGGGCTGGATAAGTTTTGATAGAACAAAAGTTATAGAATATAGAAATCGACCAACTATTTTATCAGTTGATGATAGTCCCATAGTTCAAGCAACTATTAAAAGGTTTTTAGGTTATCGCTACAATCTGTTATTAGCAAGTAATGCAATAGATGCCCTAAATTTACTGAATCAAAATCAAGTTTCTTTACTACTGCTTGATCTTACCATGCCGGATCTTGATGGACTCGAAGTCTGTAAAACCCTAAGAAGGATGACTAAATTTCATGATCTACCAATTATAATGATCACGGCTAGAGATGGGTTAGTAAACAAAATAAAAGGTCAAATTGCTGGAACCAACCACTATTTAACGAAACCATTTAATTCTGAAGAATTGTTAGGGGTTGTTAATAAGTTTGTAGATGGTGGGAATACTTAAGTTAGTTGCTAACCGAATAATTAATAATTAATAATGTACAATTAATGATGAGGGAAAATAAGCTCTAAACTGACCAAATAACGATCAAGTAAGCTATGGAACAGGATTCGTTAAAACCAGTAAATAATTTTACACGATGACCTGAAAAAATCAACAGATTCTGTCTTTTCTAAACGCTTTTTATTTTCTTGTGAAACTAGTTTATCTGTTGGCTCTTGGTTGATATTAAGAGATAGATCTGGCATCCCAGTACATGAACAAAAACTTGTATTTTGGTTGCAATAAATTTCCTTTAAATCCACTTCAGCAAAATCTACTTCAATTATCCAAGCATTGTCGAGAATAACTTTTAAAACTTTAACTTCAGTGAATATGGTTTTAATTAAGTATGCACCTGATAAGTCAGTCCCAGATAAATTAGCACCATTAAAATAAGTATTATTTAAAATAGTTTTAACCAGATAGGCTTCTTTAAGATTGGCCTTGATTAACTTACTATAACTAAGATTTGCTTTATACAAATTTGCTTTATACAAATTGGTGTTACTTAAATTGCTATGATTTAAATTAGCTTCTTCGAGATGGGCCCCCTGTAAATTACAACCTTCTAAAGATGCTCCTTCAAGATTTGCCCTTATTAAATTAATTCCTGAAAGATCTAAACCTCTTAAATTCACTTCTTTAAAATCTCTTTCTCCCAAAAAGTATTTTTTTTCTAGAACAGAGCGAGTGATTAAAGTCATTCTTAGTTGGTAGTCATTTGAATCAAATTTAAGTGTAATACGGAGAAACAAAGATTTAAAGTGATTTAACCTCCCAGAATTAATTAATCACATCGATTCAATGCAATAAATCTATTGTTGCTCATAAAAATGACATAAATTCTCAATTATTGGACTGATACCAAAGCTAACTTATCAATGGATAATTGA
>NZ_JARVCN010000442.1:0-2319 GCF_038442745.1 Crocosphaera sp. Alani8 | reverse complement strand
GTTGAAATACGTTTAGATTACTTTCGCCAACAGTATCATCTCTTCGAGATCGCTGCTCGTAGCCATTGGAGTATTGAAAATAATCTTCATTGGGTCTTAGATGTCTCTTTTTCAGAAGATGATTGTCCCGTATATAAAGATAACGCTCCTGAGAATTTAGCCCGATTACGTCAGATATCTCTTAATCTTCTCTCTCAAGAGAAAACTACTAAAATAGGGGTGAAGAATAAACGACTCAAAGCGGCTTGGGATAATAAATATTTAGCTAAAGTTTTGGGCATTTAATATTAGCGATTGCCTAATAATAATGGCTAAATAGATTCTCAAAACAATCTTGGTTTGAGATTAGCAGTTATGTTGCTCATTTTTTTCTAAATGGTTTTATTAAGCAGACTGTTTTCTTTTGGTAGAAGATTTTGGGTAGGTTTTTCAAATTACCAGGTAATTTGAAATCCTGAACACATTATAACTTAATTCTGCCTACATTTTAGATGTGTTTGCCCTGTTAGCGGTGGGCTTATCTGACGGAGATATTAGTTTAAAAACTCAAAGCAAATTTAGGACTTTTAAACGTCGAGAAAGAAGATATTTATTAAATTTATTAAATCAATGTCCTCATTTAGAAGAAGATGTTTTTAGAAGAAAAAATACTTGGAAAAAATTAATGTTTGCTTTGCATCCAGGTGATTACCATGATAAATTTCCTGAAGTGGTCAAAGCTTATAACTTATTATACAATCAGGAATCACCCTCAACATTTAATAGTAAACTCGAAAAGTTATTAGCTGAAAAAAATAGTCAAGTCTTAGATTTATTAAAAACTCGTCCGGGGGAATTTGTCCGTAGATTACATCAGTGCTTATTAAATTTCGCTCAAGAAGCAGTTCTAGCTTTTAAATCGATTGTTCCTAAATTAAAACTGATTCAACTCTTAAAAATTCAACGTTATTTGGAAACCGTTAATTATCGATTGTATCGCACGATTGCTCCCCAAGGAAATTGGACAAAAATGCAAATTTTAAGAGTAGATGAGGCAAGAGAATTAGATGAAGAACTTCTCAAAGAAATCTTGAAGGCTATAGCCCAAGAAATAAAAGCAAGAGTTAATCAATTTGCTCCAATTGTTAATTTAGAGCCTCAAGTAGAGAAAGTCAAGCTACAAACCAATGATAGTGAACTTACTCCCTATGGACGTGGCACAATTTTCCCGATTCCAGAAAATGTTAAATTTATTCGGACCGCTAGTTATTGGCGCTCAGGCGCAACCAACTATAATATTTGGTATGATAACGGCTGGAATTTCTTTAGCGAAGATTGGACTGGCTTAGGAAGCTGTTGTTGGACTGACGTAAACTTTGGTCAGGGGGCTGCGGTTTTTTCGGGTGATCCGACCAATAGTAAAGATTTAGAAGGCAATGCTTGTCAATTAATTGATCTTTATCTAACAGAGTTAATAGCTCAAAATGTTCGCTATGCTGTGTGGAATATTCTGTGTTTTAATCACCTTTGTTTTAATAAAGCCGAAAGAGTTTATGCAGCTTTACAATGGGGAGAAAATCCACAAACAGGTAATTTATTTGAACCGAGTCGATGTCAATTGTCTTTTCCCGTTAAAGGCGATAATTTAACCAAGTATATTGCCTTAATTGATCTGTTAAAAAATGAACTGGTTTATCTAGATGCGAATTTATATGGGAAAGTAGACTCTGCCAATCAGAATCTACAAAGTTTATCGGAAAGAATGCCAGCTTTTTGCGAATATTTAGAGACTTTACCGAGTGTTTTTGACTTGTTTAAACATCAAGATAAACCGTTATCGATTGTTTACTCTGATCAAAATTGGTTGTTACAAAATAATGAACCAGCCTATGTTTTTCGGAGTGAGAATCAATATAGTCAATTTACTCCTTTTTCTTTGACAAAACTCTTAAGCTTATAAAAGTAAGCGATCTCCTAGGGAGAGTGTGCTAAAACTGTTTTAGCTGACTCCTTTTCTCATTTCTAAGAGGGGGTGGGAAGACTTTCAAGATGGTGCATTCATTCTAATAACTCTTGGTTCCAAAGCACTTGACAGGATCTCCTATTCCGCCTGGAATAAAACAAAATAGAAATGAGTCTGGGGAAGGTTTGCGATCTGTCCGAGATCTGCAGAGCGGTGCGCCGTTGTCATTAATGCAGGTGATGGTTGAGAGTTATCGCCACGAACACAGAAAAGGCGATCACGGATGATGAGAAATGCGCCAGAGTCTTGCCGTGAGGATGTAATACCAATTTCCTAAAGTCCAGCTACAGATAAAGCCTCAAGAATGAAATCATATC
>NZ_JARVCN010000441.1:0-22197 GCF_038442745.1 Crocosphaera sp. Alani8 | reverse complement strand
TGGCCTAAGTTTTCGCAGCGAGTGACCCCTGGCTTTTTGAGAAGATACAAAAATCTTTTAGCAGAAATAAAACTCCCTGAAAGATTATGGAATTTGTCCCCTAGTACGTTTTCAGGAGGAGAAAAACAAAGGGTAAATATTGCCAGAGGTATGATTTTTTCACCTCGTCTTTTACTTTTGGATGAACCTACAGCTAGTTTAGATAAAGCTTCCGTGGAAAGAGTTGTTAAAATTATTGAACGGATTAAAAAATCTGGAACGGCAATTTTAATTATTCTCCATGATCCCGATTTAGTTTCACATTTAGCTGATTTTGAAGTTAAGTTATCCTCTGAAAATAGACATATTGCTAGCGAAGTTTTGAGTAAGTAAAACTAATTAATTATTGGAGGCAAAAAACGATGAAAACTTACTTTACAAATTCTAAAATTATTCTCAAAGATAAAGTATTAGAATCTGCTTCTCTTCTAGTTGAAGATGGAGTAATTATGGCAATTAATCCTGATACACCTACTAATGTAAAAGAAATTAATTTACAGGGACAATATTTAATGCCGGGGATGATTGATGCTCATTGTGATGCCATAGAAAAAGAAATTGAACCTAGGGCAAATACATTCTTTCCTTTGGATTTTGCCATAGCTCAAATTGATCGAAAAAATGCGCTCACTGGTATTACGACACCATTTCATAGTATTTCTTTTGCTCATGAAGAATTAGGAGTAAGAAATAATGAAATGGCAGCAGAAATTGTTAGTAAAATTCATCAATATCAACTGTTTGCCTTAGTAGATAATCGGGTTCATTGTCGTTATGAAATCACCGATCCTACCAGTTTACCTATTCTTTTAAAATTATTAGGAGAAGATAGTGTGCATTTATTCTCTTTAATGGATCATACACCAGGACAAGGACAATTTAAAGATTTACAAGCGTATCGAGATTATTTGAGAAACACCTATAAAAAAACTGAGTCTGAAACTGATGTAATGGTAGCAAAAAAATTAGATAATGCACAAGGGGCCCAAGAAAGAATTAAAACCCTTGTAACTAAAGCTCATCTCCATAATGTAGCTATTGCTTCCCATGATGATGATACACAAGAAAGAATAGAAACAATGACAAATTTAGGCATTACAATTAGCGAATTTCCTATTAATTTAGACACTGCAAAAAAAGCAATTGAAATGGGTTTAAATACTGTCTTTGGCGCACCCAATATTTTACGTGGTAAAAGTCAAAGTGGTTCGATGAAAGCTATTTCAGCTATTACCCATAATGTTGCTAGTTGTTTATGCTCTGACTATTCTCCTGCTACTTTATTAACGGCAGCTTTTCGTCTGCCAACCTTAGCTCACTTAACTTTACCAGAAGCCATTTCTCTTGTCACGGCTAATCCGGCCAAAGCACTTTTATTAGACGATCGTGGTGACATTACTCTGGGGAAAAGAGCCGATTTGATTGCAGTCCAAATGGTTAATAATTTACCCCAAGTGACTCAAACATGGGTAAATGGTGTTAATATTTATGGTTGTTGTTATGAGAATTGACATAATTTATTTAACTTATGAAGCAAAAAAAATTCTTATATCAAAAAATGGCTGATTATTTAATTGGAGACATTAATCAAAAGAAATATAATGCTAATGATGCATTACCTTCTGAAAAAAAGTTAGCGGAGAAATACGAAGTTAATCGTTCAACTATTCGTCAAGCAATAGATGTTTTAGTTAAAAAGAATTTGGTTTATCGCCGTCAAGGTAGTGGCACTTTTGTTAAAGAGAATAAACTGAATTATTTTCTTAATCCTCAATCTAATTTTACACAAAATCTGATAGAAATAGGTTACTTACCTTGTTTAAAAATAATTAGTTCTAAATTGATACCAGCCCCTTTTAATGTTGCTAATAGTCTTGAAATTGCTCAAGATGAACTTGTTTTTAAAATAAAAAGTATTCGTTCTGCTTTTTTTTGTACAGAAGAAATTAATGATAACGAAATTACTCCTTTATGCTTAAGCACTTCCTATTTTATTGAAAGAAAATGTCCTAAATTATCAAGCCTAGTCTATCAGACTAATTCAATTTATAAACTATTAAAAAGTAAATATAATATTAGTCCTTACAGATGAGATTTCTTTTCCTCCTGGTATAAAAAAACGTGAGTTCGATGGAGGAAGAAAAGACTTCCGTTCTCCAAAAATTAAAATCAAACCATAGCAATTCGTAGTGAGTCTGCTATAGTTAAGGATAGAAAGAAAATTACTGAAAACAATTAGAAAAGAAATTTTCAAACAATAGTTGATATTAAATATTTAAAAAATATAAGAAATACAAAAATTTTTTATCATATCTATGTCATAGTGTTGTGTCAACTCTTATTATTTTATTTATATTGTATTTTTGGAAGTAAACTGGATTATATAGATGATAATCAGGTCAATATTTCTCCTCCCATTAACTTTTTATACCGAGTTTCTAATTCTTTTTTTAATGAAGGTAAACTCCCTAAATTTTTATCGGATATAATTATTTTTTCTGCTGCTAGTCTTGCTAGTTCTAGCACTTCTTGATCTTCGACTAAACTAGCTAATGCAAAGTCAGGTAAACCTGATTGACGGGTTCCTAAAACTGTTCCTGGACCACGGAATCTTAAGTCCATTTCTGAGATAAAAAAACCATCTTGTGACTGTTCTAAAACACTTAATCTTTGCTTTGCATCAGGGGTTTTACTACTACTCATTAATAGGCAATAAGACTTGTGAGAACCTCTTCCTACTCTACCTCTTAATTGGTGAAGTTGTGAGAGTCCAAACCGTTCCGCATTTTCGATTAACATAACGGTTGCATTGGGAACATCTACACCAACTTCTATGACGGTTGTTGAGACAATAATCTGATATTGATTATCTCGAAAAGCGGTTAAAACTTCGTCTTTTTCTGCTGAACTCATTCGTCCGTGTAATAGTCCAATATTAAAGTCAGGAAAGACTTTTTCAGACAATTTTGTATGTTCTTCTGTTGCCGCTTTTACATCCAATTTCTCTGATTCTTCAATCATGGGAAAAATAATATAAACTTGTCGTCCCTGAGCAACTTCTCGACGAATCAAATCATAAGCTTGAGTTCGTTCTTTTCCTGTTAACGCTGTTGTTTGAATAGCTTGTCTTCCGGGGGGTAATTCATCGATTTGACTTACATCTAAATCCCCGTGCAAAGTTAATGCTAAAGTTCGAGGAATCGGAGTAGCAGTCATAGTTAAAACGTGGGGAGATTTACCTTTTGCTAATAGTTTAGCTCTTTGCTGTACCCCAAATCTATGTTGTTCATCGATGACAACTAAGCCTAATTTTTGGAAGTTTACAGGGTCTTGAATTAGAGCATGAGTTCCTACTAAAAGAGGTAATTCTGCTGTGATTAATTGACGATGTATTTCTTCTCTTTTTGCTTTTTTTGTGGAACCTGTTAATAGTTCTACAGGTAAGTAAAGTTGGTTAAACCAAGGTACTAATTTACGATAATGTTGCTCTGCTAATACTTCTGTTGGTGCCATTAATGCCGCTTGATAACCAGATTGTAAGGCTGCTAAAATAGAAAAAACAGCAACAATTGTTTTTCCTGCACCCACATCTCCTTGTACTAAGCGGTTCATCGGAGTGATTGAGTTTAAATCTTCCAAAATTTCATTGATAACTCGCTCTTGAGCATTGGTTAATCTAAAAGGTAAAGTGTTACTAAATTGCTCGATTAATTTACCTTGAGGTGTAAAAACTGCACTACGCTGAATCTGTTTTTGTTCTTGGCGGCGTTGCAAAAAACCTAATTGTAAATAGAAGAATTCATCAAATACCAAACGTCGTCTTGCATGGGCTAATAATTCGGGAGTTTCAGGAAAATGAATGTTACTAATAGCTTCTTTTAATCCCATTAGTCCGTATTCTTCTCTTAATACTCTGGGTAAAGGATCTCTTATCTGTTTAATGGCCTCTAAACTAGCAATAATTGCTTTACGAATTAAATCAGCACCAACCCCCTCTGTTAAAGGATATACAGGTAGAACTCGACCAATTTTAATCGAATCTATATTTGAACCTAAACTATCTAAAACCTCAATTTCTGGATTGTCTAATGTCACTCCATAACGGTTTTGTTTTACTAAACCTGAAGCGGCAACTATTGCACTCAGAGGATACAATCTTTTTTGTTTTTCTTGCCATCCTCTATTAGTAAATCTTGCGCCAGCAAAGAAACGATTAAGTTTAATTTGTCCTGTATGATCTTTCAAAATCAACTCAAAAATGCTTAATTTTTTGTTTTTGGGACTGGTAAAACAATTACACCTTTTAACCGTTCCTACTATAGTTACTGTTTCCCCTGCTACTAAATCAGAAATAGACACTTGACGAGCATAATCAATATGATCCCGAGGATAATAAAATAGAATATCTCTTACTGTATATAAACCTAACTTTTTGAGGAGTTCCCCTCTTTTATAACCTACTTCTGCTAAAATACTTAAAGATTGCTCCAAAGTAATAGGACGCAGTGATGTTTTTTTATCTGTAATAGCTTTAGTTTTTGCTAACTTTGGAGATTGAGGTTTTGTTGATGTTTCTAAACTTTTTCTCAGCGTATACAAAAACTGACGGGTTTGACTAATCAAAGTCTTTCTTTGTGCTATGGTTAAGTTAGGATAATGAGCATATTGATTAGCCAAATCTTGCCAACGACGGCGATCACTTGTTGATGTACCAATAGGAGGGTTTTCTCCAAAACTTAGGCACAAAAATTCATTAAACTGATATTGATTACCCTGTAAATTAGTGAATCCTTTTTCTGCTTCTATAGAAAGGGCTTTATCTAAGCGTATCCAGTCAATATTTCCTGCGGCCATAGCTATCTACGGAGTTAACACCTGGACTTTTATTGTGACACATTTTTCTTATGTTTTTTGATAAATTATTTACTGAATAAGTTAATAATTCCGAGTCAAGTTCTATGGTATCAAGTCTATAGAAAGTTTCTTATTACATGATTAACTCACTTTGTTGTCTCATCTTCGAGCAATGCTTTTACTAATATCCTAACCGCTTCTTCTAGTTTATCTACTCTTTCCTCCAAAGACATGGGTGGAGATAATCCTTCAATAGCTTCTAGAAAATACTTCCAGCCTCTCTTACATTTTATCCCATAAGCTTTCTGATAAGCAGCATGAGCATTGTTATAATTTCCATAACGCTTAACTAATTCTTCTTGGTCAATTTTCTTTTTAGGAAGAGCTTTATTAGGGTTTTCAACAGTTTCCAATAATTCATGCAAACGACTATGTAATGTTGCTGTAATTGAAAATACATGAGCAGAATTTTTAATATCTTGTTGCCGTAAATCTTCTAACTCTTCGATTAATTTACCAAACCTTGACATAATTTTTACTCTTGATAATCATTATTTATCTGATAGGTTTCTACCAATATCAGCAGGACTTGTTCCCATTTGAGGCTTATCTTTAAAATTGGGCAGTTTGTTATCTATTCTACCATAACCTTGCTGATCATCAGCTGTAAAAAATAATGACTGAATTAATGTCCAAATAATACTAAATTTCTGGAATAAATCGTTTGTTTCCCTGACTTTGATAGTAGCAATTTCAACCTCTGTTTCAATTTTTCTTAATTGAGCAACGACCCTATCTCTCTGAGCTATCATTCTCTGTTTTTCCTGAGTTAATTGTGTCATTTGTTCATTAATCTGTGTTAACTCAGACTTTAACAATTCAATAGTTTCATATTTTATCTTAATTTGTACCTCTAACTCTTGATTTTCTTTTGAAAGGGTAACAATTTCAGCCTTTAACTTTTTCTTATCTATTTTATGTTGTTCACTCCGATATACTAGTTGACCTCGGGAACGTCTTAAAGTTTTAACTATCCCAACTGCTTCTTGTAATTCTGCATTATTAGGATAAGTCTTTGCTAATTTATAAACATCTTTTACTCGAGTATCAATATCAATAGTCATCTGAAAACTGCTTTATAATTCAACAACATAAAGCATAGTATTTTTTATCACCAATGACAGTGACACACCTCACATCATTAACCCTAAGTTAATTAAACTTCATAACTAGAAACTTAATTTTTTTAATAACCAATCCTTGCTATGATCAAATAAAGAATAAAGAAAACGCCACACCCCACTAAATATTATGGCGAAAAAAGGCAAATTTTTTCTTACAGACTGGTTAGAAACCCATTGGACAACCCCCGCTTTCAGTGGTTGGTTATTAGCAGTATTAGCCCTATGTTTCTTTGGGGCAGCCACTAACACAATGGCTGGATGGTTATATGTCTTAAGCGGCACTATTGTCGCTTTATTAATATTAGGGGCTTTCCTTTCGGTGCGATCGCTGTCTCAAATACAAGTCCGTCGCCATCCCCTCAACCCCGTCAGTGCAGGGGATGATCTCGCAGTGGAAGTCATCATTGAAAATAGGTCAAAATCTCCGAAAAATTTGCTTCAAATCTGGGATTTTGTGCCTCTGGCTATGGATGATCCCCAAAAAACCCCCATTGAAACTATTATCCCCCAAGGGGAACACCATTGGACTTATTACCTGCCAACTCAACAAAGAGGGGTTTATCATTGGCATGAGGTAGAGTTACGCAGTGGTTCACCGTTGGGGTTATTTTGGTGTCGTCGTAGTCAACAAGTCCCCGCTAAAGCAGTGGTTTATCCGCAGATTTTACCCTTGAATCACTGTCCTCTCATTGATACCATCGGACAAGAAGAAAGAGACAACCGACAAAGCGATCGCCGTTTTCAAGGGGCTAACGAAGGGGTTACCAAAGCCTTACGTCCTTATCGTTATGGGGACCCCATGCGTATGATTCACTGGCGTAGCAGTGCTAAATACGACGAGTTCCAGGTACGGGAACTAGAAGTTATCACTGGGGGAGAAGATATTATTATTTGTTTAGATAGTGGTTCTTCCTGGTTAGATAATAACTTCGAGGAAGGGGTAATTGCAGCCGCTTCTTTATATTTTTACGCTACACGGGCCCAATTAAACGTTAAATTATGGACAGCTAAAACGGGACTTATTTATGGTGATCGTCCCGTTTTGGAAACATTAGCTGCTGTGAATAAAGAAGAAGATCGCCAACAGACATTACCAAAAATGCCCCTAATTTGGATCACGGAAAATCCTGCCACTTTTGATAGTTTACCCCCAGGAAGTCGCTGGCTTTTATTCCCCCAAGAAGGGGATAAAATTGCTAGTTTTATGGGTAAAACTTTAAGGGGTATTGCCATTAGTCCGAACACATCTTTACAAACCCAACTACAGAAAATTCCCCAGTAATTTGAGTATTTTTTGTAATAGTTATTGTACAGAAAAAACCTTACCATTACGGACTAATAAAGCAAATGCTGCGCTAGTAACAAACATCAGTAAACTATAGATACCAGCAGGAATAGCCATAGTGGGAGAATTTAACAAAACACTAGCAATAGTAATAGCTAGTGTTCCATTTTGAATACCCACTTCTACAGTGATAGTTTTGACACTTTTATGGTCAAGTTTAGCTATGGTAGCAAGGGTATATCCGAGAAACATGGTCAGCAAATTTAAGCTTAAAGTAACCCCTCCAACCTGTAACAAAGAAGACAGCAAAGTGGCCCGTCCTTCAACTAATAAAGCGAAAATAATTAAGCCTAAAAAAGATAAGGATAGCCATTTAACAATTTTCTCAAGTTTAGCTGCTATTCTTGGTTGATAATGGTTGACTAACATCCCCAGACAAATAGGAATAAATACGATCACAGCAATTTGAATTATTGTTTTTAAGACAGGTAAGCGTAAAGCGGTGTCTGTTGCCATAAATGTCTGCATTCCTAAATTAATTATTAGAGGAATAGTAACAACAGTGATCAGACTACTAATAGCTGTTAAAGTAACAGATAAAGCCACATTACCCCGAACCAAATAACTAATTAAATTAGATGTTGCCCCCCCTGGACAAGTAGCTAAGATAACGACTCCAACTGCTAACTCTGGGGTTAAAGGGAAGATTCCAGCTAAGAAAAAACCAACAATAGGTAAAATAATTAACTGAGCAATTAAACCAAATAATACACTCTTTGGTTCAACCAAAACCCGCTGAAAATCCATAACTTTTAGGGTTAAACCCATGCCAATCATAATAATAAATAGGGCCAGGGGAAGAAATATAGCCGAAAGAAAATTAGACTCCATAAAAAATACACACAAAACTTTTCGCTATCTTAACAAGACTTTGATAAATTTGGTGGATTTTAGGAAAAAAGAGTCAATCTAACTGCAACTATGGACTAATGGTAATGGTAAAAAAAATGCCATCGTCCTGTAAAGAATTACCGTCTCGAAATAGGTCTTTTCCTAATGGGTTAGCCCAGTCAATACGTGCATTAAAAAAATCCCCGTATCGTATCTGTAACCCGACACCAACAGATGCTAATTCATTAATAGGTGGATCAGCAACATCCCCAGTATTCCATCCTTGACCATAGTTTAAAAAAGGAACAAGTTGCACCACAAAATTATTTTTAGGGAGACGATAGACAGGATAACGTAATTCCATTCCTGCAAAAATACCGTTATCCGTTAACAAAGAATTTTGACGATACCCTTTAACATTTCCTATCCCCCCCAAGGAAAATTGTTCTAAAGAAACAATAGGGCGATCTGCAAGCTGTACATCGCTTCTTAACACAAATAAAGTGTCCTCGGCTAATAATTTAACCCACTGGGCTTGACCTCGCCATAAAAAATAATTACTGTAAGGGGTATCAGGGTTAACAGCTAAATCGAAAGGTCTAGTAGTACCCAATGCTTCAACACCCCAGTCCAGTTGTGATCTAGCTGATACTACCTGGGTTGCCGTTCTTCCCACCCATTCTTGATAGAATCTAATAGTAGAAATATGGGTTCTTCCATTGGTATCGGAACCCCGAGAAGGAAAAGGGAGTCCCTCTAAATATAGAGTTTTACTTTTCTGATGCTCAAAATCTAATCCTAGAGCAAACTCTTGTAACGGGGTTTGAATAATAGGCTGCCGAAGGCGAAAAGAATACTTTTGATAATCAGAATTAATCTCTAAAATATCCAGAGGTTCCTCGATAATCTCTCCAGTTAAATTTCGATATCCTACCTCAACGGTTCCGTTGTAAACATTAACGGGAACCCTATAAGTAACTTCTACGTCTTCACTGGCATCTGAGTTAAAATAGCTAAAACTAGCTCGATCGCCTATTCCCAACAAATTGTTTTCAGCTATGTTGAACCCCCTACGAATTTCCCCGACTTGTGGGTTACGTCCATTATCGGAGAGAAAACTAGGACGAAAAGAGCGCGCCGAGACAACTTCCACCACTAAAATGTTATTACCAGGACGGGGACTCGGGGTTAGTTGAGAGGAAATACTGTCGATAATAGGGTCTAATTGTAGTCTTTGTAAAGATTCTACCAAACGAGGAACATTTAAGGGGGCTTTTCCTGCCAACGCTAAGCGATCCTTGACATAATTGGGATCGAGTTTACCTTCAACTGTAACTCTAATTTCCTCTAGTTTACCCTCGACAATTTTAATTGTGACCGTATCGTTTTCGATAGTTTGGGGGGGAATATACGCCCCAGAAGTAAGGTAACCCCTATCTACATAATACTGGGTAATAACCGATCGCACTTCTAATAACTCTGCAAAACTCAAAGGGCGATCAACAAAACTTTGAACCTCATCCCTCAATTCCTCTGCACCAAAAGCGGTGTTACCCTCAAAACGAAACTGTTTAACCGTAATAGTCCCAGGAATGTCGGGTGACAATTCCTCTGTGGGTGCAGGGGTAACATCAGGAGGGGTTAAGGGGATATCGGGTAAAGGAGCAGGTTGGGGTAACTCAGGAACAGTAGTAGGGGGAATAGGACTGTTATCAAAAGGCTGAGCCATTGATTTAGCAGTAAACACCCCAGTTAAGCAGAAAACACAAAAAAGCCAATAAAATAGGTTAGGGAGACGAATTATGGTGTGACAGATCATGACAGGTGGCAGGATTTAAACCAGGACTCTGAGGGGTCACAGTAGGTGCTTTTGCTGTTAGCACAACATTACCATCAGCATTAACTATCCATCCCTGTGCTTCCACAATGGTAGTTGTGTGTGTGTCGTTTTGATTGCGATACTCCTCGGATGGAGGAGAAGGAGGTTCTTGATTCGTGGGTTGAGTGTTCAATTGGTCAATATTAGGATAACCTAATTCTGTTAATCCTGTAGGATTCTCCACTCCTTCGTTGGGGTTGGAGGGTAAACCACCCCTTCCCTCAATGGTAAATTCCCCTCTAGTTAAGGCTTCCCCGAGACGACAAGCATCTACAATCAGGTTATTGGTATCCACTACTTCATCTGGTAATTTAACTAAACTTCTTTGTGGATCAACGTCCGGGCGATTAATACCAATATTTCCCACTTGACCAAACTGAGAACTAGCGGTGATGTCGCTGAGGGGGGTTAATCTTTCCCGTTCTTCGATCCCAAAAACCCCGGCTACGTCGATGTTGATGTTTCCTCCACTGCCTAGGAAAGCGTTGGCAAAAATATCGCTATTTTCTGCAGGAACCGTCAGAATAAACAGGGCATTAATATCTATGTTTCCTCCATTACCCAATCCTCCTGTAGTTCCTGCGGTAGTAGAAATATCGCTATCACGACGTAAACTCAAAAATCCCTCAACATCGAGGTTAATGTTACCTCCTTCCCCTGATGCAGTTTCAGCAGACAAGCGACTATTGTTATCTAACAATACATCTTGAGCTTGTATATCAACATTCCCTGCATTTCCTAAGCCAAAGCTACTAACTGTTACTTCTGAATCATTATTAACAGTAAGATTATCGGTGATGATGGTTAAACTACCTGCATTAGCTAAAGCATTATCCAATTCTAAAACTTCTGGATCAAACCCCAATTCTAAGGCAGTTTTAGGGTCTAAAGGCTCGGTGGTAGCAGTAAGTTGACTTTTCTCATCCAAAAAAATAGATTGTGCATTAAGGGTTAAATTTCCCCCTTGACCTATGCCAATGCTTCTAACAGCGACTTCTGAACCATTATTAACCGTTAACTGGTTAGTATCAATGGTTAAGTTTCCTGCGTTTCCTGTTCCTTCAGATGATGCTGTAATTGATCCTTGATTATCCAAAAAAATAGAATTCGCTGTAATATTAACGTTTCCTGCATTTCCTAAACCTAAACTAGCTGCTGAAATAACTCCACCATTTGTGACGCTTAATTGATTAGTTTCGATATTAACATTGCCTCCAGGACTGAATCCCGGTCTTCTTCTATCTTCAAATCCACTTTCAGTAGTAATGCGACTCAGGGCTACAGCATTACGATCTCTAACTATTCCACTACCACTAACTTGTATAAATTCAGTCGCATTTATATCAATAGTTCCTCCATTTCCTTCCATTGTAGTAATAGCCTGAATTTGTCCCCCATCTTGTAGCATTAAGCGTTTAGTATTGATGATGGTTGATCCGCCATTTCCTGAATTAAGGGTATTAGTTCCCAACAAAGTCGCACTAGAAGAGCTTGTTCCAATTAACTCAATTGATTCTGAAGCATTTATCTCTAATGAACCACTATCTCCTATTCCCCCAGTGCCGGATAAGATCGCTGCTCCTTCTCGTAAGAGTAGGTTTTTTGTATTTACAACAATATCACCACCATTCCCAGTAGCATTCGGACCTACTTCAGCTAAGGTTTGACCTCCAATTATTTGAAAAGACTCTAAAGCATTAATAATAATGTTTCCTGCTGTATTTGCATTTTCTGTTGTTGTTTTAATTTCTGATTCGTTTAAGACAATATTCCGACCTGTTACTTGAATTGGTAGGTTTTCTCCCTCAATTTTAGTTCCCTCGGATAAAGTAACATCATCGAAAGCATTGATGATAATGTTTCCTGCTGTATTTGCATTTTCTGTTGTTGTTTTAATTTCTGATTCGTTTAAGACAATATTCCGACCTGTTACTTGAATTGGTAGGTTTTCTCCCTCAATTTTAGTTCCCTCGGATAAAGTAACATCATCGAAAGCATTGATGATAATGTTTCCTGCTGTATTTGCATTTTCTGTTGTTGTTTTAATTTCTGATTCGTTTAAGACAATATTCCGACCTGTTACTTGAATTGGTAGGTTTTTTCCCTCAATTTTAGTTCCCTCGGATAAAGTAACATCTTGGAATGTATTAACCCCTTGATATGCTAATTCAAATCCCACCTCAGTTATACTTAGTCTGACCTGACTATTCTTCCCTACGCTTCCTAACTCCACCCTTCCTTGATTTAAACTTAGTTCTGCACCTAAGAAGTCGAGGTCACCACCTACAAAAGCAAAAGTTACCCCACTTGTTTCTTGGGGTACAAGATTTTTTGCCTGATTTACAATTGTTCCTGGATTGGAACCAAATTGTAATCCCACAGGGGAACTCATAGTTAACATTGGGTTAGGTTCTACGTTATTAGAGCTAAACTCTACCCCATCAGCAAAGATCATACCCTCAGCAGTGGTTGCGAGGAATGAGCCTTTGATATTTATTTGAGCATTAGCACCGAAGGTAATACCATTGGGGTTTATGAGAATAAAATTAGCTACACCATTAGCCCTGATTATCCCTTCAATGTTAGACAATGAAGGTCCTGTGACACGATTGATAATATTCTTAATAGTTGAGTAATTCTGAAAACTAGCTGTAGTGCCGTTGGGAACAGAAAACTGTTCAAAACTATGGAACAGATTACCTCCTCTTGATTGGCCACCTCTAATAGTAAATACTTGATCTTGGTTTATGAATTCAACTTTCGTTCCAACTGTATTATCTGTAGAAATTTGGGCTAGTACGTTTGGTGCTATTATAGTTTGGCTAACAATGATACCACTAGTGACAATACAAGGATATAAGTATTTGATTATATGAAGGGTTTGCATAAGGATCAGTTAGATGAAAACTTTATTTGACCCTATTATAATCATACTTTTTTTCTGGTTAACAATCTTAGCCAGTTGCCTAGTTTTCTAGCACCAAGGGTTTGAGTAACTGCACTTATTACCTTGAGAACCTTCTTGAGAAGGCTTAGTATTTTTATCAGACTTATTATCATTTTCAGTTGTTTCAATTCTGTTTTCTTTCATGGTTTCAACATTAATAGGTGAAGCGAATGCAGCAACATTGATACCAGTGGTTAAAGCAAAGGTTAAGATAGTGGCGAAGGTTTTGTTGAATGTCATTGGTTTGGCTCCTGTTGTTTTCTTTATATTTTCTTTATGTTTTTATATTATTTTGTTTCTTGGAAAAAAGTTACCGAATAAATGCGTGAATTACAAAAAAAAGGTTTGTTGGTCATTTACGTAGGAGAACTTAAGTATATGCTCCATGTACAAGCATGGGGTTTATACATAGTTTACGCAAAAAAGTTAGAAACTCGGTAAACTCCTTTAGATATTTTTATCTATGCTTTTACACTTAGTCTGAATCCACCTAAATTCTTTAAGGAAAATCAATTATTTTTAACTGTAAAGTATTGTAAATAGACATTGATATAGATATGTGATTTAACCCACATCTATATCAATGTCTCAATCACAGTTTCTGAGTGACTACGGTAATAGCCTCATTTTTGTTACCATAGAAGTATTGAGCAGCAGACAGTAAACGGTGATAATAACTGATAACCGGTAACTGAACACTGAATAACTGAATCACATAAAATCTTTTCGGAGTCGCAATCTATAATGGTAGAGAATAACCGTTCAACAGTCGTGATTACGGGAGCGTCATCGGGAGTAGGCTTATATGCGGCCAAAGCTTTAGCGAATAGGGGTTGGCACGTTGTTATGGCTTGTCGCAATCAGCCAAAAGCTCATCAAGTAGCCCAGTCTTTAGGAATACCACTGAATAGCTACACTGTAATGCACATCGACTTAGGTAACTTAGATAGTGTAAGACAGTTTGTTAATGATTTTCGTACCACTGGTAAATCCGTTGATGCTTTGGTCTGCAATGCAGCTATTTATATGCCTTTACTAAAAGAACCCTTGCGGAGTCCCGAAGGCTATGAATTAAGTATGACCACTAATCATTTGGGACATTTTCTCCTCTGTAATTTAATGTTAGAGGATCTTAAAAAATCGCCTGTATCGGAAAAACGGGTTGTTATCTTAGGAACAGTTACCCATAATCCTAATGAACTAGGTGGAAAAATTCCCCCTCGTCCAGACTTAGGTAATCTAGAGGGGTTTGCTGAAGGGTTCCAAGAACCTATTTCTATGGTTGATGGCAAGAAGTTTGAACCAGTGAAAGCTTATAAGGATAGTAAGGTTTGTAATGTTCTTACTATGAGAGAACTTCATCGACGCTATCACGAAAGTACAGGGATTATTTTTACTTCTCTGTACCCAGGATGTGTAGCAGATACTCCTTTGTTCCGTAACCATTATCCTCTCTTCCAAAAAATCTTCCCTTGGTTCCAAAAGAATATTACAGGAGGTTATGTTTCCCAAGAACTAGCCGGAGAGAGAGTCGCTGATGTGGTTACAAAATCAGAATACGGTCAGTCTGGATCTTATTGGAGTTGGGGAAACCGTCAGAAAAAAGATCGCCAAGACGCTTTTGTTCAGAAGGTGTCCCCCCAAGCTCAAGATGAAGCCAAAGCAGAACAGATGTGGGACCTTAGCCAAAAACTAGTCGGACTCGCTTGAGCATAATGGAAAAATCGAGTTAACTCATAACTCGATTTTCCTAAAAAACCTGGTGCTTAAAAAATTAATGCGGATGGCGAGACTTGAACTCGCATGGCGTGAGCCACACGCCCCTCAAGCGTGCGTGTCTACCGATTCCACCACATCCGCTCGTTAGCACATTCCAAACTTAACTATAGCACACATTTATCTAAAAACAATCCCAAAATTAAAATAAAAATCATTGTTTTAAGAGTTCAAAAGACATTTTTTCAGGAAGCAAGATATAATCTGTTACGAAAGCGTTAATAAAGTTTATCAGATGAGTAATCCTGTTCTCCACGCCTTCTTTTTAGGCCGAGCCTTTGCCGAAGTTGTCGGCGAGAAAGTAGAAGAATCTCTAACCAATACCTTGAGTGAGTTAGGGAAATTTGATGCCGAACAACGGGAAAACCTCCGTCAGTTTATAGAAGAAGTACAAGCGCGTGCTGAGAAAGAGGTTGCCCAAGGTAGCACTAGCACCAGTACCACCACAACTGATCAAGATTCTCCTGTAGATCTCCAAGAAACTATTGACGACTTAAGAGCGGAGATTGCTCGTCTTAGAGCAGAATTAAAGAATTATCGCGATCAAAAAGCCTAATTCTTTGCCAAATTTTTAAAATTAATATAAAAGCCCAAGTTAGTAAACCCCAAATAAACCGAGTGTCTGCCCTGTCATCGAACACCAAATCATCCCTAGTCAAAAAAAAGGGTGCTTCTGTCCCCAGGAGCATCACCCAACTACAAACGGCTGAGAAATACCGTTGGAACCGCGAAAATTACTCCATTGCACGCCGTCGCCTAGATATTTGGCGGTTCGTTCTTTCATTGCTGTTCCGTTTTTGGCGCAATGGTAAAAAATGGAGCTATAAAGGAGGTTTTACCCAGGAAAAATTAGCCGCCAGACGTAAAGTCCAAGCGGTGTGGATACGAGAAAACTTGCTGAATTTGGGTCCTACCTTTATTAAAGTAGGACAGCTATTTTCCACCCGTGCGGATTTATTTCCGGCTGAGTACGTTGAAGAACTTTCTAAGTTGCAAGACGAAGTTCCTGCCTTTACTTACGAACAGGTGAGTAAGATTATTGAAAAAGACCTAGGAAAGTCTTTATCTCAGCTTTTTCGTAATTTTGATCCCGTTCCCATCGCCGCAGCTAGTTTAGGTCAGGTTCATAAGGCTAAGCTTTATTCTGGGGAAGAAGTGGTTGTCAAAATACAACGACCTGGGCTAAAAGAACTGTTTACAATCGATCTAGCAATTCTGAAGAAGATAGCTTACTATTTTCAAAATCATCCAAAATGGGGTAAAGGTAGAGATTGGATTGGTATTTACGAAGAATGCTGTAAGATTCTTTGGCAAGAAACAGATTATCTTAACGAAGGCCAAAATGCCGATACCTTTCGTCGCAATTTTAGGGGAGAGGATTGGGTAAAAGTACCAAGGGTGTATTGGAGATATACTTCTCCCCGTGTGCTTACCTTAGAATACCTTCCAGGCATTAAGATTAGCCACTATGAAGGATTAGAGGCAGCAGGTTTAGACCGTAAGTTGCTGGCAAGATTAGGGGCAAAAGCGTATTTGTGTCAACTACTCAACGACGGCTTTTTTCACGCCGATCCCCACCCGGGGAACATTGCAGTGGATACGGACGGGTCGCTAATTTTCTACGATTTTGGCATGATGGGGCGCATCAACACCAATGTCAGAGAAAAATTGATGGACACCCTTTTTGGTATTGCTCAAAAAGACGGCGATCGGGTTGTATCTTCCTTAGTGGCATTAGGTGCGTTGAGTGCCACGGATGATATGGGGCCCGTACGTCGTTCCATACAATTCATGTTAGATAACTTCATGGATAAACCCTTTGAGGAACAATCTATAGCCGCTATCAGTGACGATCTGTATGAAATTGCTTATGATCAGCCCTTTCGCTTCCCTGCTACTTTCACCTTTGTAATGCGAGCTTTTTCCACTCTAGAAGGGGTAGGCAAAGGCTTAGACCCTAACTTTAACTTTATGGAAGTAGCGCAACCCTTCGCTTTAGACTTAGTGGCAGATCTAGATGGCAATACCGGTAACAGTATTATAGATGAGATAACCCGTCAGGCGACCCAGGTAAGCAACACAGCTTTCAGTTTACCAAGACGGATAGACGACACCATCGGAAAATTGGATCGGGGAGATATTCGTCTAAGGGTACGTTCTGTAGAATCTGATCGTCTATTACGCCGCTTAGGTATGATGCAAATGGCAACTAACTACAGCATATTTTTCAGTGCCTTGGTTGTTTCTGGAACACTTTTATTTATCAACGATTACATTAGAACTGCGATCATCACTATTGTGTTAGCTTTAGTTCCTGGATGGGGATTCATTCGTCTTCTGCGTCGCATTAACCGTTTAGATAAAATGTTTTAGGTGTTGTTGGCAAACTATGTGGGAATTACCCAAAAAATCTTATAACTAGAGTTATCATTTGTTTAATGATGACCAACAGAAGATTTTTTGATAATATTTTACTAGGTAGGGAGTTTTGCCAACACTTTAGTTACAGAACAAACTACCACTGTATATTTCAATTAACCAACTCACCAATGATGAATCGTCGCTTCACAGGTCTAACCGACCAAGGACTGTTGAGATCGGTCAATCAAGATAACTATTACATCGATCCTGAAGGGCGTTTCTTTGTGGTCGCAGATGGCATGGGTGGTCACGCCGGAGGACAAGAAGCTAGTTTAATTGCCACCCAACGCATTAAGGAATATCTAGAGCAGTATTGGGATTCTGAAACCTCTTCCCATGACATTTTAGAGGAAGCAATCTTAAAGGCAAATGAAGGTATATTAGAGGACCAACAAAGTCACCCCGAAAGAGGTGAAATGGGAACAACGGCAGTAGTTGTCTTATTCCGCGGAGAACAACCTCTAATAGCTCATGTGGGGGACTCTCGCCTATATCGGGTTCGTGAGGGTAAATTGGAACAAATAACCGAAGACCATACCTGGGTTGCCAAGGCTTTAAGAATGGGAGACATCGACGCAGAACAAGCGAAAACTCACCCAGGAAGGCACGTTTTATTTCAATGTTTGGGGCGTAAAGATACCCAGAAGCCGGAAATTGGGGAACTCGATATTCAATCAGGCGATCGCTTATTGTTATGCAGTGATGGCTTAACAGAAGAAGTTGCTGACCCAGGTATTCAAGAGATTTTTGACCACAGCGAATCCTGTGACGACATTGCTAGAAACTTAGTAGAAGCGGCTAAGGATGGTGGTGGTTCCGACAATATTACCGTTGTTATTGTTATGCAAAATTAGGGTGTCTTTCTGAAAGAAACTCTAGATAGGTGATAACATCGAACCGTTGATAAAGAACTCACCTTTAAACAAGCTAAGTTCAACCTAACAGCACCGAGTCAAGTTACAATAAGGAGTTGTGCTTAAAAAACCCTCCTCAATCCATGAATACCACCACTGATGATAAAACCATTGTCAAAGACTACTTTAACGCCACAGGATTTGACCGTTGGCGTAGAATTTATGGTGATGGGGAAGTCAATAAAGTTCAAAAGGATATTCGCCTCGGACATCAACAAACCATCGATACAGTAGTAGGCTGGCTAAAAGCTGATGGGAATCTCGATAATCTCTCCATTTGCGATGCTGGATGTGGGGTTGGTAGTTTAAGTCTTCCTCTGGCACAAGAAGGCGCAAAAATTTTTGCCAGTGATATTTCTGAAAAAATGGTTACAGAAGCTCAAGAAAGGGCTGAGAAAGTCCTGAAAGATATCAGCAATGTAACCTTTGTGGTACAAGATTTAGAAGGCTTGAGCGGTGAATATAATACAGTTATTTGCCTAGATGTATTGATTCATTATCCCACCGAAGATGCGGCTAAAATGATTAATCATTTAGCATCTTTGGCTGAAAATCGCTTAATCCTTAGTTTTGCACCAAAAACCCTTTGTTTAACCCTTCTCAAAAAGATTGGTGAATTTTTCCCTGGTCCAAGTAAAACGACTCGGGCTTATCAACACCGAGAAAAGGATATCATAGAAATATTAGAGAAAAGCGGCTTTACCATTCAACGGAAAGACATGACTAGCACTCGTTTTTACTATTCTCGAATTCTCGAGGCGGTTAAACAATAGGATAAGCCACTAAACAATGATTGTGCGCTGTAGGGGCTTAATCTATTAAGCCCCTAAATATTGGTAAATTGGGGGGGATGTGATGGCACTGACAACGCAGCAATTAATTACCTGGAAACAACAAAGCCGTCCCATTATCGCTTTAACCGCTTGGGATTATGCTTTTGCTCAGATACTAGATATGGCTGGTGTTGATATTATTTTGGTGGGAGACTCCTTGGCGATGGTAGCCTTAGGATATCAAACCACTTTACCAGTTACTCTAGATGAAATGTTACACCACGCAGCAGCTGTCCGTCGCGGAGTCGAACGGGCTTTGGTTGTGTGTGATTTACCCTTTCTTAGCTATCAAGAAAGCACTAGTCAAGCTATTCGTGCAGCAGGAAGGGCTTTGAAAGAAACAGGAGTACAAGGGGTTAAACTAGAAGGGGGACATCCTGCTGCAGTGGAAACCGTTGCCCGTCTGAGTGATATTGGCATTCCTGTAATGGGTCATGTGGGATTAACCCCTCAGTCGGTAAATCGTTTGGGCTACCGTCAACAAGGGACCACCGAAGCTGAAGCTGAACGTATTTTATTAGAAGCGATCGCTTTATCGGAAGCTGGAGCGTTTGCGATTGTTTTAGAGCATATTCCGGCTAAGCTTGCGAGGATAATCACCACTAAGTTAGATATTCCTACTATTGGAATTGGTGCAGGGTCAGATTGTGATGGACAGGTGTTAGTGACGGCAGATTTATTAGGATTATCAGAAAAACAACCGCCTTTTGCTAAATCTTATGTAAATTTAAAAGAAATTATTACTAAAGCAATTAATAACTTTTCTCAGGAGGTTCGAGAAAGAGAGTTTCCCTAAATTCAAATAGTTTCCAATCTGCTCCAAAAAGCAAATGAAACTTTTGAGTAGAATAAACTTCATCTCGCTTATTGTTCTGGGGGAACTTGCTCGCGAGTAATAATAATCATTTCAAAAAAATCTTTAATTCTTTGGGGTTCAATAGGAACAATTCCATCTTCTCCAAAATAACGATTAACTATTTCTAAATAACGAGGATTGTTATTGATATAACCATCCATCATTTTACCAATGCTTAAATTAACTAAATTTAAAAAAGTTGAGTCTTGTTCTGGGACCATGCAGGCAATTCCATGTCGGAAATAGGATTCATCGGGAACTACTTTGTATTCATCTGGTTGTTCTAAAGTTTGTCGCATTCCCTCTAAAATGGTTCCATCAAACGCAAAACCATCCGCTTCTCCTTCTTCGACAGCTCTAATACCTGCCTCTATGCTATCAACATTAACAATAGTAACTTGGGATTCAATTACCTTAATAGCATCTGGACGCATAATATTCTCAATAATAGCAATTCGTTTATTTTTAAATGATTCTGGAGAAGATAAATTACTATTTTCCTTGACTAAAACTTTAATACCAGAGATTCCATAAGCTAAAGAGAAATCGACAAATCTATCCCTTTGCCATGTAAAAACTGTGTCACAAGCAATATCAACTTCCCGATTCAAAACACTGGTAATTCTTTCATCTAAGGTGTCATCAACAATAACTTTGATTTTAACATCTCTTCCTAATTCTTTGGCTAAATTTTCCCTAATTAATTCGATTACTTCCACAGAATAACCGACTAATTCATCTTGATCATTAACATAAGCATAAGGCACTAAATCAATTCTTGTACTAACATTTAATACTCCTGTTCTTGCCACTCTTTCTATAACTGTCTCCGCCAAGCTTTGACTAGAAAAAGTTAAGGCGGTAATTAAACTCAAAGCAATCAATGGTAATTTTTTATACATGGTTTTTTGCCTTAATCGGAAGAAACACTAAAATTTTTACTCAATTTTGGTCAATTTGTAAATAAAGGGTAAACAAATTTAACAATAATGGTAATTAAAGTCTTTTTTTGCTATAGTCTTTAGGAGAATTATATTATCTAGTAAAAAATGTACCAATGACTACAAAAGTTACTTTCATGGGCTTTTTGTTAGCTGTATCAACATTGAGTGTTTCAGCAACAAACACCAATGCTCAACAACCAACTGCTAGCCACACTACTAATAATATTGAATATCGGCTATTGCGTATTACCAAAGCGATACAAAAGCAAGAAATAGAAACTATCAATACTTTACCCATAGAAGACGAAAACTTATTAGTTAGAGGGTTTGCTAATCGTGGTGGCGGTGGCGGCTTTGTTAATCGGGGTGGTGGCGGTTTTGTTAATAGAAGTCCTTTCCGTAATGGAGGTGGCGGTTTTGTTAATAGCGGTGGTGGCGGTTTCGTTAATAGGAGTCCTTTCCGAAACGGTGGTGGATTTTACAACCGTTATTGATAGATTAAAAAAAAGTTTTTTATTTGATATTTTTTCTATATTTGTTGTTCAATTTAGGAGATAAAACGTTGCAGATTACGACAAAAATTAGTTGTGTTGGACTAGTTTTAGCTGTGTCTATTTTAACCGCATCTGTTGCCGAAAGTTACGGTGTTTCATCTCATAATGAGAGAACTATAGAAAATCGCCTTTCTCGTTTAACAGAGAAAATTAAGGAAATAGGAATTGACAATTCAAATAACAGAAATGAAGATTTAATAGCAAGAGGTTGGGGAAATGGCCGTAGAGGTAGTTGGGGTAATGGATATCGGGGAGGTTTTGCAAATCGTCATGGAGGAGGAGGTTTTGTAAATAGAAGTCCCTGGCGTAATGGAGGTGGCTTTTATAATCGTTATGGTGGTGGAGGTTTTGTTAACCGCGGGGGTGGTTGGCGCAACGGGGGATTTGTTAATCGTTGGTAAGGAAAAAAGATGACGATAAATTTACCTATAAATATTCATAATAATAACTCTCTTGATATTTCTTCGTTTGGACCAATTAATTTAGTTGTTATTCAACCCACTCCTTTTTGTAACTTAGATTGTGATTATTGTTATTTACCGAATCGGGACTTAAAAGAAAGGTTATCCCTTGACTTGATTGAACCCATTTTTAAGGCAATTTTTACTAGTCCTTTTGTGGGAGAATTTGTTGATATTTGTTGGCACGCAGGGGAACCTCTTGCCGTTCCTATTTCTTATTATAAAGAAGTATTTAAAAAAATTCAAATTGCTAATCAAAAATATAACTATGGAGCAGTTCCTATTTATCATTCGATCCAAACTAATAGCATTTCCCATACTCATGAGGTACACTGGGAGGAAACTATTTAATGCGATCG
>NZ_JARVCN010000440.1:0-2328 GCF_038442745.1 Crocosphaera sp. Alani8 | reverse complement strand
CTTTGTCCCCTAACTTTCGGCGAGTCCCCCCAGACTTTTTGAGAAGCTTCGTTGAATCTTATTTAAAATTTCAGGTAACCCTCGATTGGTTGCTAAGTTAGTTGGTAATGTTTCTTTAAAATTAGTAAATTCTCCTCTTAATTGTCGTTCGTTTATGTCTCGTTTTCGTTCTTGTTTTTCGTTTTTAATGACTAAGATAGGACTATTATTACTCAATAATTCAACCACATTTAACCAGTAATAAAAGTCTGTGTCTTCTTTACGAGTATCAGCAACTAAGGTATAAAGCGATCTTTCTGTGAGAAAAAATTGATGGGTTTCATGATAAATTTCTTGTCCTCCAAAGTCCCAGATATTGACTCTAAATTCTTTTCCATTATCTAGAGGAAAATACCATTGAATAACATCTATTCCCTCTGTTGACTCCTCATCGGTTCTGAGTTGATAATTATTGTCTTTTATTTTTTGTGCTAATGTTGTCTTTCCTACACCTCCTTCCCCAACAATTAATAATTTTGCTTCATAAAGATGATCAATTTTTTGTTCTAGTTGTTGTTTTAAATAGTTTAGTATTGTTGAAACTCCTTGGCTTCTAATTGATGAGGGTGGAGACTTTAAGGGGTTCTTTCCACAGGTTAATCTTTGTAAGGATAATAGTCCAATTTCGGCAGGTAAAATGGTTAATTGATTACCATCTAGATAAAGATTTTCTAAATTAGATAATTGACTAATTTCAGGGGAAATATTTGTTAGTTCATTATTTCCCAGAGAAAGTAAAGTTAGAGCAGTCAGTTTAACAATTTCAGGAGGAAGGTTTGTTAGTTCGTTATCCCTCAGATTAAATGAAGTTAGATTAGTCAAGTTACCAATTTCAGGGGGAAGGTTTGTTAATTTGTTATTACTCAGATTAAATGAAGTTAAATTAGTCAAGTTACCAATTTCAGCAGGAAGGTTTGTTAGTTGGTTATTCCTCATATCAAGTGAAGTGAGATTACTTAGTTGACCAATTTCAGGAGGTAAATACTTTAAGTTTATATTGCCAAGATTCAAGGATTTTCTTTTATCCTTAGCGGCTTCTTCAATAACCTGTAATAATTCTTCTTCTGTCATATCAGTTATCAGTGACCAGTTATCAAGATTATGTCTTATATTCTATAATATCTCTTAGTTACTGCACTAGACAAACAAGCACAAAAGAAAGGTGAATCATGAAATATCATTACAGTATGGTAATTCAATGGTCAGAAGAAGATCAACTATTTTTAGTCCATTTACCTGAGTTTCCTTGGCAACAATTTCATACACATGGCAAAACTTATGAAGAAGCTGCGAGAAATGGACAAGAAGTTATCGAGAATTTTGTAGAAATGCTGATAGAAGAAAATCAACCTTTCCCAGAACCTAGAATATTACCAACAAAACCGTTAAAAATTGCTTAAAAATTAAACATTATTTTGATTCATTTTCTTGTCAATATTTTAGTTCTTTAAGGTGGGCAAAGTTTTTATTTTATTAGTAGATTAAATAAGTTTATAATTTGCCCACCCTACCGTTTTAACATTTTGTTGATTAATCAATGCTAACTATCATTAATCATTATAAGTTCAATTAATTCTAACAGTTAGGGAATATCTTGTTTAATAACATCCCATAAGGTATTAAGATTAAATCGATCATATTGATGAGTTAAGATATCTCTCATTCCAGCAATATCTCACCAAGGAATATGAGAGTATTGTTCTCTAAACTCTGGCGATAATCTTTTAACAGCTTCTCCAATAATGATCACTTGATAGAGAATAGCTGATTGTTTCTCTTCATTGATAGCTAAGGTTTTTTGTCCATTGCTTCAGAAAATTGTAAAACCTTTTCTCCAGCTTTAATGATATCGAGTAATGAAGCTTTATCTCTGTTCATAAATAACTTATTTAGTGTTCAAAATTTCTTGTTTACGAATCCAATTTTCACTATTTTTTACTGATTCTTGTACAACAACATCCACTGATCTTTGAGTCATGTCTTCTAGATGATATTTCAATCTTGCTAAAGTTAGTAAACCTTGTCTAGCACCAGGTTTAAATTTAATTAAAATATCAATATCACTGTTCTCATTAAAATCATCTCGTAATATTGAACCAAATAAAGACAGTCTTCTAATATTCCATTTTTCACAAATTTGATTGATATCTATTTGTGAAAGTTTAAGTCTTTTCTGAATCAAATGAGAGTAATTTCGTTGTATTTTCATTTTTTTAAGTTTAGTAACTGCAATGTCTGGCGTGGGGACACGAATACCTGAAAGCCTTACCAGATGACGAAAAGAGGCAA
>NZ_JARVCN010000439.1:0-2329 GCF_038442745.1 Crocosphaera sp. Alani8 | reverse complement strand
CTCTATAAAAAACCCCATCTTCATTCTCATAAATCATTCCTGATTGCTATAGTTATTAATAGCTTTATAATCATCTACGTCATCAAAGACTATTAATGTGTTTCCTTGACCCCAATTACTCCAACAGTAACCAAGCTGTACCATCAATTCTTGGTCATCAGGTGGAGTCAAACCTAAATAAGCCCTTCCATAGTTAACAATTTGAGTTCCTATATCAGCCCCTCTTACTTGTAACCAACAAATACCACCGGTGTATTCTTCTTGATACTGCAAAGCATATTGCACGGCTAACTCAGTTTTTCCAATGCCCCCCATCCCTGACACGGCACAGATAGCCGCTTTGTTCTCCTGCTGTAATAACTCATGGAGTTCTTTGAGTTTGTCATCTCGTCCTATGAAATGAGATGAACCTTGTTTGTTTAGGTTTGATGGACGTTTAGATGGTTGATTGTTAAAATTCTCTGTATTAAGAATTGTTTGACAAGCTCTATCTATTGCTTTTATTAATGACTCTATTTGTTCACATAATTCTCTTAATTCATGAGGACTTTCTAAACAAACTTCTTCCTTCTCTTGTCGATAATTATCTAATCTAAGTCTTCTAATTGCCGTCTTTGCCTATCCATTATCATTATCCTCCCAACTCTTCAATCTTTTCCTGACATTCCTTTATCAACTGCTTCAATTGGAATTTCTTTTCAGGGTCAGAAGAGATCGCTTCTTCTCGACGATAAGCGGTTAACTTCTCAGTCCATAATTCTAGAGCTTCTGCATTGCCAGAGAAGGGAGTGGAAGACGGTACACCATAGTTATTCTGGGTTCCAATGATGGTGTGACCTTGAACATTTTGACCACTAACAACGTTACTTCCCGTTGAGTCAGGCGCAAACCCATAGATAGTGGAACCTTGCATTGACGGTTTTGTTTGTATGGGGATGTCCTTCTCAGTCTTCTTCTGAGAAGCAATGACATCAGGATTAGACAATAATTGTGGTGTAAGACGCTCTGGGATTCCTGCTATTTCAATGGAATTACGCCCTAACTTATAAGCGAACTCTACCGATTTCCCTGCGCCCAAACCGTCGTAGAATCCCACTGCAAACTCAATGGCTGCTTTGTCGCCGATCGCCTTATCCATTCCAATAACATAGGGGATGTGTTGTGCGATCGCTTTTGCCTGAACATCAGAGTAACAAGCATTAAGGACAACGCACTCGATAGAATCAGCAAATAATTCAAATAAGTTCGCTAATGCCTCAGCTTCAATGAACTTACTGTTACCTGTTTCATCTTCAAAGATTAGCCCCTCTTTCCCCTCACCATGCCCTGAGAAGTGGACAATGTTCGGTTCATGGTCGAGGATGGTACGACGAATATCTCTGTAACGTACCGCCAATGCAGTTTCAATGACAAAGTCCTCTCGTTGTCTTGACCGTCGTAATCCTTCTCTGATTTCCCGTACTTCCTCATCGACACGCAACTGGGTGGTGTCTTTGGGATTAGCGGAGAGTAGGAGGAGCTTTTTCATTGATTATTGGGGGTCTTAAGCTGCTTTCTCGGTAACTTCTACTGTGACTTGCTTTCCAGCCTGTCCAAGCATGACTACGAGTTTATCAAGGCTAAATCGGTTAATATTTCCATTAATAAGGTTGCCAATTCTTGGTTGGGTTTCTCCAAAAAACTCCGCAGCTTGGCCTTGTGTCCATCCCTGCTCTTCAATAAAGTGGCGCAAATCTAACATTAATTCGGCTCTGATAGCCAGATTAGCTGCTTCAGGAGCATCAAAGCCTAAATCTTCAAAGACATTATCACTGCCTTTTGTTACTATGATCTCTTTCTTGTTACTCATCGTTTTTTTGCTGTAACTCCTGTCGAAATCGAATCATTTGCTGATAACGTTGTCTCCCTAGTTCTAAGTCTTCTTTAGCTGTCTTTTGAGTCTTTTTCTCAAAAGCATGAAGGACATATACCGCTTCTTCAAATCGAGCCACATAGAAAACTCGATAAGCACCCTTAGCTCGAATTCTGATTTCTTCAACTCCTTTGCCAATGGTGGGCATGGGTTTGAAATCACTCGGCAATTGACCTTTTTGAACGGCTCTTAATTGAAAACCTGCTTTAGTTTTGGCAGTAGCTGGAAAACTTTTTAAGTCTTCTCTTGATGAGCCGACCCAGTTGATCGGTTTATCTGACATTATTATTTATAATACCTTATTCGGTATAACGTAGTGAGTGGGTAATTTACAGATGTTTGAGTCTTGGGAGCAAGTTCCCCGTTGGTTAAGATTGAGTCTTAGTTTCCCTCTTTTTTTCCTCAATGGTTGGCTGT
>NZ_JARVCN010000438.1:0-2356 GCF_038442745.1 Crocosphaera sp. Alani8 | reverse complement strand
GTTTGGCCTAAGTTTTCGCAGCGAGTGACCCCTGGCTTTTTGAGAAGATACAGGAGATGCACCAATTGCTGGAGGAATTGCCCCAAAACAATTCGGTGTCTTCCTTGCGTAATCGGCTGTTAATTTCGGTTATGGTGTTGCAGGGATGCAGAACCGTCGAAATGCACCGTGTTAATGTTGGGGATATTGTTCAGGATGGTTCCAATGTTGGTCTTACGGTTTGGGCAAAAAGAAGTATTCGGGTGGTTCCCTTGACTCCCAATTTAGCCAAGTTACTACAGCAATACTTGGATGCACGGCGAAAAGCAGGAGAAATACTTGCCGACGATACTCCTCTCTTTATTTCAGTCGCCCACACCACTAGAGGGTTCCGTCTAAGCCGCCGCTCCATTCGTCGTGTTGTCGATAAATATCTCAGTGCGATCGGGTTGAAAGAGTTGCCCCCAACGCAGAGGAAAACCCCGAAACTTGGAGGGAAAAAAAGCAATGCTCAACAAATAGACCATCGTGAACAAAAAACTCCCCATAAGTCACAACGAAAGCTGAGTGCGCATTCTTTGAGACACACAGCAGGAACTTTAGCCTTGAGGGCAGGAGCTTGTTTGCGCCAGGTGCAGGACTTACTAGGACACGCTGATCCTCGGACTACTGTTGTTTACGCTCATATCGGCGATCGCTGGAGTCATAATCCCGCACTGCTGTTGTCAGTGAATAAGCCTAAATTCAGGGTTGACTTGATAAAAAGGCTGGAAAGACTGCAACAATCCTTGAAAAGAATAAATCCGCTTGAGTTGACTCTCAATGAGTCGGAAACTCTCAGCGTTTTGGAGGCAATTTGTGCTTAAAACTTCCCATCTTCAAGAGGGGAAGTTAACTTCGTACGGTGACCGTAGGAAGTTACCGTGGGATAGTGACTATCCCACGGTACTTCGTGACCAATTCATTAGTACGCCAAAAATATACTACAACTGAAAATCAGTTATATTTAATTTTATTTAACGATTTCAATAGGCTTAATACCCTGTTCCCATCGATGGGATGTCATACAATTGTAGTGTACTAGCTACATTATTGATGATGGTGATGTTATGTACCATCAACATCGCCGTGACTTGATATCAAAAAGTCCGAGCATAGTGAAAGCATTACAGGAACTGGATTTCAGCCAAAAAACACAAAAAGTGCTTGCATAGTGGAACGCAGGAAGTACGTTCGTCCATAGCACTAATGCCGAAGAAAAAAGCGATCACCCTCAAAACCTTGTGCAGAAAGTAATTCAGCCATTTTTCCCATTCTTAAGCGATCACCTGTTTTTTACAGGTTGCGAAAATTGACCCCCAACCGCTAAAACCTAGACTGTGTAAGGATTTTACAGGTTGGGAATAAATTTGTTAGCTTATAGGAGCAAACGGTATTTGATAGGATACAACGCCCCAATTCGGGGCTTTTTAGCTATTTATAACTTTCTGTGTGCAGTAAGCCTCTTTTTGTTTGAGTATCGTCAAGGAAACTTCAAAACTACCCGGTTCATCCTCAAGGGGAATTGATAAACGAGGATCAACACTAGCGACAATTTCAGACACTAGATTATATCCTTCGACAAGCGACAGAGATACATTTTGATCCTCTCTGAAATCAGATGATTTCACAAAGCCAACGCGCAACATATTATCAACCAAAGGAACAAAAATGACCGCACCTCTGCCGTATTTTGCGTAAAAATACTCATGAGCATTAGAAAGACTCTTAATGCCCTTAACTCCCATAGGAATGTATGTCACTTGATGGGGATTAATAATGGTTTCTGTTATAACATCATGGATGTTGTACCCCTGAACTTTCTTTTTGTCCAGTCTTTTCATTTCCTTTAGGAATCCTGACTTACCCATGTTTAGTTCTCCTTTTGTTTATTGATTTGAAAGTTTGTGAAGGCAGACGGCAGACGGCAGACGGCAGATGGCAGATGCCCTTATTTATTAGATAAGTAGGTGAAAGGAGGCATCTTAACCGTTATCATTCTGGGTTCATCCATCCTTTTACTACTGCTTTTCCTATGTTCACATACGGATTATCTAAGAATTCTTCGATCGCCGTTTCCCCACCACCCATCAAAGCTGCTACTGCTCTTTTCTTAAATCCCTTGCTGGTCTCATCATTAATGTAATCTATCTTTTCAGTTTCACTAGCAGTAGGATTGTCTTGTTCTAGTTGCTTAAGTAAATTTTGTATTTCTTGGGCGGCTTTAGCTAAGGTTGGTTGTTGTGCTTCATTAATGACTCCTCCTATTTTGGCATTTCCGCCAATCTCTCCTTGATTAACTCCAACACCAAAATTACCTTTTTGATCAATTTTCTCT
>NZ_JARVCN010000437.1:0-22322 GCF_038442745.1 Crocosphaera sp. Alani8 | reverse complement strand
TGCATAAGGCTTTCATGCTTGTTCTTAATTCTCTCATGAATAATGCAGGCTAGATGGTACTCCTAAGCTGTTCTTATGGATGTTCGTAACTTGTATAGATGTGTGGTTTTTTAATTATTGTAAGTATAATTATTTTGACCGTGAGAGTCCATCGGATAATACCCCATAGACCTCACGATAAAACTGTAGCTTTCTTGATAATATTTAGGGTAAAATCTCTTTCCCCACTGCTTCGTAAGCTGACCAGGCTGTTTTTGAGCGAGGATCGGGATAGTCTCTGGTAATAACACCCCTTTGAGAGGATTTTTCAAAAACAACTAACAGAGGAATGGATGTTTTAAAGCGAGGTAAGTCCGCTTCTCTCAAACGTTTTTTAGCCTCTTGTCCGCTTTTAGCCCGCCCATCTACTTTGGTCAACAGCACTTTAAAGTTAGCATTGAGGGCTTGCAGTTGTTCTACTGCTTTAAAGGTTGCGTCTAAGTCCAAATGGTTGGGGGTTGTGGGAACAATCAACAAATCGCTACCGTCTGCAAGGTCTTTAAACTCTTCAGGTTCCGGCCTCGCCCTGGTATCAACGATAATGTGGGGATATTTCCGAATAATACTGGTTGACCCAGCTTGGGAAGCCACATGAAACGGTAGCTTATCCTCCTTAGACCAAATTAGAGCAGAACGGTTGCGATCGGCATCGATAAGCAAGGTAGGGGCTTTTTCTTGTAAATAAGCTGCCAGGTGAATTGAAGTGGTGGTTTTGCCTACGCCCCCTTTCAAAGCAGTAATAGAAATAATCATGGTCTAGTTCCCTCACTGACCCAAATGGTAAGTATTCCGTTCCCAGATTATACTACTGTGACCCCCTTTTTTATAATGACAGTTAAAAAACCGTCACCCTGGGGAAACTTATCTGTTGGGCTTGCGTCAAGATAGGAGTGTGTGTGAGGAGTAAGAACGAAAGACGTAAGCCTTTGAGGTCGAAACATGGCCAGACTCTTAAAGGCTTTTTTTCTTGTTTATATTTTTGTTGTCACAAAATTGACTTTTCTATCAAAATCGATCATGTTTTTTCCCAGGAAATAAATTTTAATCTAATAATTACTCTTTTTTAATTTGACTACTAACACCGACGAACAATAGGGTTAGTCCTTGAATTACCGTTATAATGGTAAAGGGAACTTCCGCACTTCTTTGCATGACATTCGCCCCACTTAGTAAAGCCCCAAAAAATAAGGAAGTTAGCAAAACAGCAAAAACATTACCTCGACTTAAAAAGGCGATCGCAACAGCATTAAACCCATAGCCAGCGGAAAAGTTTTCAAACAAACGGTATTTTAATCCCATCACTTCCGTGGCTCCTGCTAAACCACATAGTCCCCCTGACAATGCCATAGTCAAAAGAATAGTTTTACTGACCGAAATTCCTCCATAAGTTGCTGCTTTAGGATTTAAGCCAACAACTTCTATTTCATAGCCAATAATAGTTTTTTGTAGTAATATACCAACCGCGATCATAGCGATAATTCCTACAAAAATTCCAGCATGGGCTAATGTTTTTGGTAGAATAACTGGCAATTTAGCTGCTTCTGCAATTAAGGGAGAATAAGCACCAGGCGCATTGGGTTCTGCTAAGGGATGATTGACTAAATAACTAATAAAATTAATAGCAATGTAATTAAGCAATAACGTGGTGATAACTTCATTAATTCCTCTGTAAGCCTTCAAATATCCAGGAATTAATCCCCACAACGAGCCACTAAAAAATCCAAATATCAACGCTAAAATAATGTGTAACAAGTTAGGAATATTTTTAATAAATAATCCTGCCAAAGTGCTACCTAATGCTCCTAAATAAATTTGTCCTTCTCCACCAATGTTAAACTGTCCTCCTTTTAAAGCGACTAAAATTCCTAAACTCGCTAATAGTAAAGGACTAGTTTTTGTTAAAGTATTAGCAAATCCATAATAACTAAATAAGGATTCTTGAAACAGTACTTTATATGCCTCCAGGGGACTTTTGCCGATTAAAATAATCAAAATAGCTCCAATTATTAATGATATCGTAATAGCGATAATCGGATAAATTAAATTGTTTATTTTATCTCGCAAAATTAATCTTTCTCCTCATACTATTAAAAAACTTCAATGCTTACTAAATATATAACACTACGAATTATTGATGAGCCGTGGATCTTAACAAGAGTGTTTAACCCCTTGTGATGTCAACGAAACTACCTATTGACCAACTCTACAAAACAATCCCGACTGTTTTAGTCGGGATTGTTTGACGGGTGTTTTTGTCCGTGTTACTATCCAAAAAGATTGACGAAATGTTACTCAGTACCCAACTATGACCCAGGCAACTCAACCCCAAACATCGCTAAGCTTTGCGCCTACTTTCACCCACCTGGTTTCCAAAGAAGGTGGGGTTAAATATCCCCTCAAAGCCCTCCATGTTTGCGAAGAAACCTTTTCCCCTCTAGAAGTAGCCTACGATTACGAGGCCATTCGTAACCAAGTAACTCGTACCACCATCGAAGCAGGGCCAAACTCTATCTGGCGTTATAAGGCATTTTTGCCCGTAGAAAGCCAAAATCCAATCGATGTTGGCACAGGGATGACTCCTCTGGTTAAATCTACCCGTCTCGCTCGCCGCCTGGGTCTAAAAAATCTTTACATCAAAAACGATGCAGTGAATATGCCCACCCTTAGTTTTAAGGATAGGGTGGTTTCTGTTGCCTTAACTCGCGCAAAAGAATTAGGATTTACTACAGTTTCTTGTGCAAGTACCGGAAACTTAGCCAACTCTACCGCGGCGATCGCTGCTCACGCTGGTTTAGATTGTTGTGTGTTTATTCCTTCAGACTTAGAAGCAGGGAAAGTTTTGGGAACCTTAGTTTACAACCCTACTCTAATGGCAGTTAAAGGTAACTACGACCAAGTTAACCGTCTATGTTGCGAAGTAGGTAACACCTACGGTTGGGGCTTTGTCAATATCAATCTACGTCCTTACTACTCCGAAGGTTCTAAAACATTAGGTTTTGAAGTAGCAGAACAGTTAGGATGGAAATTGCCGGATCATGTGGTTGCACCTTTAGCCTCTGGCTCCCTCTATACCAAAATTTACAAGGGTTTCCAAGAATTCATCAAAACTGGTTTAGTGGAAGATAAGCAAGTCCGTTTCAGTGGCGCACAAGCAGAAGGGTGTTCTCCCATTGCCACTGCATTTAAAGAAGGGCGGGACTTTGTTACCCCTGTCAAACCCAATACCATCGCCAAATCTATTGCCATCGGGAACCCTGCAGACGGGTACTACGCTTTAGACATTGCTCGTAAGACCAACGGGAATATTGAGAGTGTCAGCGATCCCGAGATTGTCGAAGGCATTAAATTATTAGCCGAAACAGAAGGCATTTTTACCGAAACTGCTGGCGGAACCACCGTTGCAGTTCTCAAGAAGTTGGTAGAAGCAGGAAAAATTGACCCTGAAGAAACCACCGTAATTTACATCACCGGTAACGGACTAAAAACCCAAGAAGCGGTGCAAGAGTACATTGGTCAACCCTTACTTATTGATCCTAAACTAGAGAGTTTTGAGCGTGCATTAGAACGTTCTCGCACCTTAGATCGCCTAGACTGGCAACAAGTTCTAGTTTAGTTCCCCTTTGCGCCGTCGAGGTTTTCTCCATCGTATCCTTGGCGGCTGTTTTTTTGGCGATTTTTAGCCATCATCACGAATAATTGCTTCATTTTTGGATAACTATGGCTGTCAAAGTATTAATTCCCACACCTCTACAAAAGCACACCAAAAACCAAGCTACCTTAGAATGTAGTGCGGATGATGTTGCTACCTTGATTGAAACCTTAGAAAGTAACTTTCCTGGTATCAAAGAACGTTTGTGCGATGAGACTGGAACACCCCGTCGCTTCCTCAATTTTTACGTCAACAGCGAGGACATTCGCTTTTTGGATAATATCAACACCGCTTTAAAAGATGGTGATGAAGTGAGTATCGTTCCTGCAGTTGCAGGCGGTTAAAGCAAGTTTGTAGCTTCTTAAATAAGATCAAGATCGAACTTTTCTTTTCGGTTGCTAAAGGTATATGATGTAACGTGATTAAAGTCCTGCTTTGGCAGGATTTTTTCATTTTAAGTTCCTAATATTAATTTTCAACGGCGTTTCCGAGCTTTCCAAGTTCCACCATAAACATAGTAAGGATTATTATCAGAAACTTGCTGCCAGCACTGCAAACAAATAAACCACCACTGCTGGGATGAATCAAGCTGTACTCGATACAATACTTTAGACAAGATATGACAGCGATCGCATTCTTTTTGTCGCACTCGTCCCATAACCACTCCTAATGCTCCGTACTCTAACGTTGATCTGGTTCTAATTTTACCTAGGCTTTTGCCTCGTAGACAAGAGTTATGAGGGAAGGTTCAAGAGGCGACCCCTTTTTTCCTCTTGCTTGTTGTCTTGAACAAAAGAAGATCGGTTATTCAAGGGGAAAGTGTTACTATCGGTTCAAATATTGTTACACTTATCTAAAGAATCAAAAAATGTTAACTATTTATATAGAATTATGGATCGTGTTGGGATATTATTACTAAATTTAGGGGGTCCAGAACAATTACAAGATGTTCGCCCTTTCCTGTTTAATCTATTTTCTGATCCAGAAATTATCAGACTGCCTTTTCCTTGGCTACAAAAACCCTTAGCTTGGTTCATTTCTAATGCTAGAGTTAGTACATCCCAAGAGAACTATCGTCAAATTGGAGGGGGATCACCTTTAAGGAAGATCACAGAAGCTCAGGGAGAAGCCCTTGAACAGAAATTAGCCGAGACTGGTCAAAAGGCTGATATTTATATTGGAATGCGCTACTGGCATCCCTTCACCGAAGAAGCCATTGATCGTATCAAACGCGACCATCTGCGTAAATTAGTCATTCTGCCCCTTTATCCTCAATTTTCCATAAGTACCAGTGGTTCTAGTTTTCGCTTACTGGAGGAGATGTGGAAGGCTGATCCGATGTTACGGCAAATTGAATATACTTTAATCCCCTCTTGGTACGATCATCCTCTTTATCTACAAGCGATGGCGGATTTGATTGCGCAAGAGTTGGATAAATGCCCAAACTCCGATCGCATTCATATATTTTTCAGCGCCCACGGAGTACCTCAAAGCTACGTTGAGGAAGGTGGTGATCCTTATCAAGCAGAAATTGAAGCTTGTACCCGTTTGATTATGGAAACCTTAAACCGTCCTAACCCCTACACTTTGGCTTATCAAAGCCGAGTTGGTCCTGTGGAATGGCTAAAACCCTACACAGAGGATGCGTTGCAAGAGCTTGGGCAGCAGGGGGTAAAAGACATCTTGGTAGTTCCCATTAGTTTTGTTTCCGAACACATAGAAACTCTACAAGAAATTGATATAGAATACCGCGAAGTCGCTGAAGAGGCAGGAATCACTAATTTTCTCAGGGTTCCTGCCTTAAATACCCATTCCCTGTTCATCGATGCCTTAGCAGACTTAGTTACCCATTCCCTAGAAGAACCTCCTGTTACCTTTGACTCTGTTACCCATCCCAAGAAAAACATGAAAATGTATCCCCAAGAACGTTGGCAGTGGGGAATGACCACGGCTGCTGAGGTTTGGAATGGAAGGTTAGCAATGTTAGGGTTTTTGGGCTTACTGATTGAGTTGATGACTGGTAATGGGCCTTTACATTATGTAGGTCTATTGTAACTTTTGTTTGAGCCAGTTTATCAGGGTTTGATCTAGCTGGGGATCATCGGGAGAAAAGACAGATAATTCCGATGACTCCTGCTGAGTTATGGCAGCAACAATGCCTCTAAACTTGGCTAAACTCTCTAGAAGATGGGAAGATAACCTCGAATTCTCCTGGTCATAAAAAAGTAGGATTAGATTGCTTTTAGTCAATTTTTGCTGTAAAAGATGCCAATAAAGACGAAGTTTAGAAAGGGTTTCTGGTAAACCGTGGTCAAATACAGGGCAATCTTGTTCCAACATTTGATCGTAGATATCAACAGCAGGGTTTTCTGAATCAATAAACCGACAACTCTCAATCCAAATTATTTGACTAGAACCTAACTCTGGGGTGTTTTTTATTTGTTGTTGTAACTTTTCAAACAGTGGGAGGTTTTTTGTTGTTTCGGTTTCAGGAGTTTGAGAAGTTTGAGAAGTTAAAGAGCGTTCCTGGGGTAAATTCCGTTTCTGCCAGGCCTTCTTAAAAGTGTGATAAGGTAAATGCTGTGAGCAGTGCCACATGACTTGATAACAAGGAGAATCCTTGGGTAAGGATTGCTTAACTAGGTGTTCCCGTAATTGACTTACCACTTGAGCCATTTGTTTTTCTGGTACAATCTTTATTAACCCTTCGGCGATTTGTTTTCCTAAGCCTTGATCCTTAATAGTTGGCAAAATCCTCAGAAAAGTGGCAATCGCTCCTTTATTATTTACAGCGATTTTACTCAAACTTTTCGTTGCGCAACGACAATTTTCTCTGTGAGAACTGGTTTCTAATACCCGAATTAGTGTGGCGATCGCGGCTGGATTTCCTTGACCAATTTCTCCTAAACTTTCTGCGGCTAAACTACGAAGATCTGGATCATTTGTCGACTGAACGAGGTTCACCAAAACCATTAAAGCCTCTAAGTTTCCTGGATCGACTTTACCCAAACTAACCGCAAGCTGACGCAGCACAAACTCATCTGTTGAGGTTTGTAAGCTTCTACTCAAGACATTAATACAAGCGGAATTACTTGGACTAATTTTGCCCAAATTTTCTGCAATTTCTCGATATGTTTCTTCCTCCGAAACTTCTTCCATCAACTGCATAGATACTTTAACAATTAGTGGATTACTAGGATCAATTTTACCTAAACTATCTAATGCCTCTTTACGAATCAATGAAGGTTCATCGGGTTGGATTAATTTTTCTAAAATACCAATAGTTTGTTTATTTTGGATTCCAATCTTTCCTAAACTACTTATGGCCATCCAACGAAGATAAATGTCATCGTTCTCTTCAAGAAGAGACACTAAGGCGGCGATCGCTTGATTATTTCCTAGACAAACTTCTCCTAAACTATAAACCACTTCTTGACGAATGCTTGCGTTTGTCGTTGTCTTCATCAATTTGACTAAAACAGCAATAGCTGTGGGATTTCCTTGGTCTATTTTTTCTAAGCTTTCTGCTGCTTGTCGTCTAATAGTTTCGTCATTGGTTGTGCGAATTAACTGCACTAAAATAGCAATAGCTGTTGCATTTCCTCGACCAATTATTTCTAAACATTGAAAAGTTCTTCTCCTCAGATTAGGACTCGGTTGACGATGTAGTAAACGAACTAAAGCTTTAACCCCCTGCCCTTGTCCTTGAGCTATTTTTTCTAATGCTAAAAAAGCTTTTTGATAATCTTGTTCGTCAGTGGCAGTTTCTAACCCCTGAACAATTAAAGTGATAGCTGTAGAATTCCCAGGATCGATGGTTCCTAAAGTTTCTGCTAATTGCCAACGAAGGTCGTTTTCTTGGGTGTTTTCCAGAAATTCGGTTAAAGCAGCGATCGCTTGTTGATTTTTTTTGCCAAATTTTTCTAGAAAGTCTAATCTTTGTTTTTTTTGCGACTTCTTTGGGCTGTTTTGATAATGATTAATCAAATGAGTTACCACCAAAGGGCGATGAACTTTATTGATAGTTTCCCTAGCCACAAAACGACGTGATTTTTCTAAATCCTGTTCTTTAAATGCCCAGGTCAATAATTGTTCTATGATAGTGTCTTTTAAAGAACAGTCTTGAAATTCTGACAAAGCTGTGGCTGCTAATAAATAAGCTCTAAAACCATAAAAATTTTCTTCATAACACTCATCTTTAAAACTAACTAAAGCTTTTATTAAAGCTTCTTTTTCTGCTGGTAAAATATCTTCTCTTCCTAACCAAAATAGTAATATTCGTTGCCATTGGTCGCTAAATATCTCGATAGAGGTTGTTTCTTTTTGTAGAAAATACTGCCAGTTTTCAATGGCTAAAGCAGCAAAATAATCTTCAAAGGTTTGATCCTCAAATCGATACTGATTGTGTTCTTCTGGGTCATTTACTACACCTACCGGTCTTAACCAGTGAAGTTGGAGACTTAAAGATAGTAAATCTTGATTATCTTCGATTTTCCTTTGAGAAATAGGGACAAAAGATTCTACTGTGTTTCGATGATTAAATGCTAATTGGGTTAAAAATCGATTCAATGGTTGTTGTTCGGTGGGAGCGATATCGGTATTTTCGGCTTGCCATTGATAGAATTCACTTACTAGAATTTGATAGAAAGTTGCTGATGTTGCTGGTAAGTTTTGAGGATTTCTTTGCCAAAAACGGCATAATAAGGACAAGCGTAAAGGATTCTTTAACCATGTCTGAAGATGTCTGTTTTCTGGCTGAATTAAACAACTGAACAATTTTTTCCCTAAATCGCTTTCAAACCCAGATTTTTCTTGGTTAGATGTATGGGGATGCAACCATTTTTCCACAAATTGCTGAATTTCATTTAGATTTGATAAGGATTTCGCTTGATATATATCAAAGTTATCTAAAGCTTGCCCTTGCATTTTCCAGGTAACATTTTGGCAAGTTAGAATTAGATGGGAATTTCCTAAAGACTCTTGTTGTCGTACAAAGACAGTGAGGGGAGAATCATTGTAGTTATCCCTGGATTTGGCCAATAAGTGATCTATCCCATCCCCAAGCAGCCACACTTTACCACTTTTTAATAGTGCCTCAAAGGATGTTCGCCAGAATTCTTGGGACAGTTTCTGGTTTTTACCATAGTGTTTTGAGCATTGACTCAGCCATTTTTCTGTTAAGTAGTCTTTGAGGGTGATGTTTGTTAGTTGTTCGGGAGACACCCAAATAGGAATATAATCTGTTTCCTGAAGCATCCAATGGGCAAATGTTTGTAAACAAAGACTTTTACCAGTTCCTGATTCTCCAACAATAGCAACTTTTCGTCTATATTTTAGGTTTGTATCGAGATCACAGATTTGTTTGAATAATAATTCTAATGAATAGTCATTGAGATTTATTTGCTTAGATTCTCTGAATTTACCTTGGGATGATGGATTTTGACTGTGTTTTGAGTAAGTATTGCTATTATTGCTAGTTTGAATATGATCTAAATGAATCAATAAATCTTTCCCATCCTTTCCCATGTCATCGGGTTGGGTACTCATAGGATTGATGGGCAAAAAATACTTCAGCATAATCTGACCTACTTTTTTCCAGTCAATGCTAAAGCGGAGAGGATTCGTTTTAATGGCGGGGAAGTTGGGTTGGGACATCATTGTCGCCTACTTTTACTACAATTTTACTGTCTTTTGGTAAGTTTTGAAGTCATTTAAGTAATAATTTTTTATAGCAATTTCTTTTGATATAGATTCAAGTTTGTCCTCAATTCAAGGAAGTATAGCCTTGTTTTTTAGACCCTTAGCATGAAAAATGGAAGAATGTTTCATTAAATTATTTCTTTGTTTTACAAGTAACCTAGATAAGTGAAATTGACTATTGGACGGTTGCTTCTTGGGGTAAATGTTCAGAGATTATGTCTAATACCTTCTCTTTATGCCAAGGTTTACTAATGAAGGCAGAACATCCTAGAATTGTTTTTTGTAAAGATTCCATTACTTCTTCCTTACCTACTAAAACGATAACGGGAGTCTTGGGTATTGTTTGCTTATTCCTTAATTGACGACAAATTCTCCAACTATCCATACCTAACATATCCAAATCAACAAAAATTAAATCAGGTTTATGGACAACGCAGAATGGGATTACTTTATTATGATCATTAATACCTAAAAATTGATAACCTTTCTCTGTAACAATATTGTTCATTAGCTGACAACTGCGGAGATTTTGATCTAGACAAGCAACCAATTTCTTCTGGTTTTGAGTGGGAGATTTGTCTTTAGGTAAAGCTAGAGGTTGGGGTAAGTCTTCGATTTCGATCAAATCTATCAGTCTTAGTTGAACATATAGTGCTAAAGATGAGACCAAGCGTGACAAATTTTGGTCGAAATGAACTGATAAATCCCGTAAACTACGGTTTCCATCGATATTTTGGGTTAAAACCTGATAAGTTTGTGGTGAAGTTCGTTTCTTTAACTCTTCTACACTCTTAATTATAGGTGCCTCATTGGGAGAATGATTACCTAGTGTAGAACGGTACCAGTTTTGCCAAGATTTCCAGGTAGCAATAACGCTTTGCTCTGGATCAAATAAAATTGGAGGAGAAGAAAATTTTTTCTCAGTATCAAAGTGACAAGTTACCTCACCAGCTTGCATGAGATCAAATAAAACTTCAATAACCATACTACCAATGATCTCTAATAGTTGTGTGCGGTTAATTTTTTGTTGTTTAAACCAACTACATAATACATTGTAGTCCCAACTAATGGGATGATTTTGGCGAAGAGCGGCAAAAATATCCTTTTGAATGGCAAGGGACTGAAATCCCACCGCTTTTAATTTTGGGCAAATTTGTAAGACAGTTCTTCTCCATCTTCTTACGGGATGAGTTCCTCCTGTTACATAAATAATTCTCCCTAAATACCAATAAATATTAGTCTCTCCTATCTCGGATGTTTGGCAGGAAATTTTACCACTAAATTGATTGTTTTTTAATTGTTGAAACAAAGTTGCCTGTTGAGTGGTGGCAAAGTTTTGGAAACAAACAGGGGGTCGATCAGAAGTTCCCTGTGTCATGGAAAAGGTAGTTAGAGAAGATGGTGTTTTTGTTTTTTCCTGATCAACATCAGCCATTGACACAAGCCCTTTAATTAACTTAAATTATCCAAGCAGTACTATTTTGTCATAATTTTATTTTTGATTGATTGATCAAGATCACAGACCCGTCTCATACAATAAATTCTATAATTAATGATTAACATAACTCTTTATTCATATTATTCTTAAGCACTTCTAATCCTTTTTTTATACGGCGAGAAACGGTTACAACGCTAATACCTAATTGCTCGGCTGTTTCCCTTTGAGTTAGATCTTTAAGAAAAACAAATTCGAGTATATTTCTCGTTTTGTCTTCTAGCTGTCCTAGTGCTTGTTGAAGACGAATTTGATCTTCTTGTGCTAGTTGAAAACTTCGATAGTTAGCATCTGGAACTAATTCTCCTAAGCTTGTTTGTCCTTCTCCATTGTTATTAACTTTAACATCTAAACTAACAGGCTCTCTATTTTGAAAAGCAAGTTTTATCTCTTGCCATTCTTTTAAGGAAATTTCTAAGACCTGAGCAATTTCTGAATCTGTTGGTTGACGATTAAATTTTTCCCTAAATTCTTGACGCACATGGATAGATTGTCTGCCCAATTCTAGCCAACGTCTGGGAATACGAACTGTATATTTTTTATCTCGTAAATAATGTTGAATTTCTCCTCTAATATAAGGAACAGCAAAGGAACTGAATGCATGACCTTTTTCAATACTGAATCGTTCGATAGCACGAATTAAACCTAAACTACCAACTTGGACTAAATCTTCATAGCTTTCTGGACACTGGTGAAGCCAATGATGTGCTTCTCTACGAACTAAACCAAAATTCAATTCTAATATTTGGTTCCTGAGTTTAGTTCTGGGGTTTTTTTGATACTCTCGAAACAAGTTTAGGGTTTCGAGTTTGACATTTTCTTTGACGGGAGTATACATAGCAAATATGCACTACTTTACTGTTGTTGGTGGGTGATTGACTATGTTTAGGGTAAAAGAAAGGGGATACGGCACACAACGGCATTTATACTATTCTTGAAAAGCCCTTCTCCAGAAATTCTACTTAATACTACGGAACAAAATCAGGAAGTATTTTAAAGATGTATTAAATTATAAATTTTTCTGTAAAGCTATTAAATACTAAATGAAGGTAATTTTTCTTCTTGTCTAGCTTCTCGGATTGTACAGTTATTTTACTAAAGTACCTTGCATCAAGGGCAATAGGTGGTATTGGACTCCTGTTTCAAAGATTCTTACTCCACCTCCCTCAGCAATAGTTTGTTTTAAGGCGGTAGAATTACTAACACTAATACCAGCTAAATAATTGATACCAAAATCAGCAAATTCTCTTAACCAAGGAAGAGTTGGTCCCATCAAGACTACAGTAGCATTTCTGGACAGTTCTACAAGACGGGGGAAAGTTTTTTTGGGGATGGAGGTAGCGGTTAGAAATACCCATTCGGACTCAGGCAGTAAATATTCTGATGCGGTTGCAGGGAAGTCTCCAGGGATGGGGTTAAGTTCGATAACATTGATTTTCATTTCTTTCTCGTACTGTTTTAACCCTGGATAGCGACCAATGACTGAAACTTGCTTCCCTTTCAGTTGGGGGAGAAAATACTCAAATACAGATAGGTTGGCTGATGTGGCAATGGGAAGAGCAATGGCTTGTTCTAAGAGGGGCGAGTGAGGATTAATCACCGCGTTGATGGCAGCCATGGCTACGGTTGCTTGATAAGGGTCCCATGATCGCAACCATGATGATAATTCCTGTATGGGTTTATCTACCAGTGTTCCAGACCAAGATAGGGTGCGGGTAGGTATAGCTGGACTCATACACAAGCCTATTCCTTCCGCTTTACACATTGTCCAGGTTAAACCGATAATAATCTCTTCAATGGGAATATTGCTTTGACCATAATCTATTAATAAATCGTAAATTTCTTGGGAATTAATCATATCTTGGCCAAATTTAAAGTTTATAATAGGATATTAACGATAATTCCTACTAATAAGATAAAGCCTAAAATAACATTTTGACTGAATACTTGACCATAGGTTTCGCGGGGAATTTCAGGGGAACTTAAACGAACATATTGTATCATCCAACCCAATAAAGAAATTGCCCAGGTTACCCAAAATACTATATTCAGGTGCATAATTACTGCTAAATATGCCCACAAACCTGCGGTGATGGCAAAGAAGATTCCTACTGCTTCCCCTGCGTATTTTCCGAAGAATAAAGCACTAGAATTTACCCCTATTTTCTGATCATCTTCTCGATCTGCCATCGCATAAACTGTGTCAAAACCTAATGTCCAAAAAACGGTTATTCCCCATAATACCCAGGTGTAATTCTCTAGTTCTCCTGTCACCGCAGTCCAACTAATTAATACTGCAAAACCCCATGCTAAAGATAATACTAGTTGAGGAATGGGAAAAACTCGTTTTGCTAGAGGATAACAGACAATGAAAGGTACAGCGGCAACGCATAACCAAAAGGTTAATTTATTGAGATAAAATGCTAGTATCGCAGCGCAGAAAAGAGCAATAAAAGCGATGATAATACCGACTCTAATAGATAGCGATCGCTCTGCTAGGGGGCGTTTTTTTGTCCTTTCCACTTGAGGATCAATATCTCTATCCCAGAGATCATTAATAACACATCCAGCCGCACTGGTAGCTAAAGTTCCTAAGATTATAACTCCAATTAAAGGTAAGGGAGGAAGTCCTCTGGATGCGAGAAAAATAGCCCATAATGCAGGTATCATTAAGATTAATCTTCCTGCTGGTTTATCCCATCTTAGTAAGCGAATAATGGTTAACCAGGTGGGTTCATTTTGAAGTTCAGATTGATTTATCATGGTATAGTTTATAAATACAATTAATTTGATTTTTAAAAGTTATAAAAAAGTGTCTGCACACCAACACTACAGTGATAGCATCCAGACAGTAGATTCTTATCATTATTAAAGATATTGGTCAAATGCATTCATCAGAGTAACATCAGGGTTATCTATGCAATAGTCGGTAATTTTATCTGTAGCCTCTCGCAAAGCAATTCTGTCAACGATTGTTTGATTATTTCTAGCCACCATTAACCCGTGAAAAAATACTAAGGTTAATTCCCGATCTTTCCCTGGCATTTTTAATAATTCTCGGCAACTAATTTTCTCTAATTCTACTTTCGTATTTTCTGATGTGTCCTGAGCAAGACTTAATAGATTGGACACAGGAATAGTAATAGTTGACAGTAAGACTATAGCTAACAGTTTGTTAGTGAATTTCATCATGACTCCTCATTTTTTATTATTAAAATTAATAGTTATCTTAATGGTGCGCCTCGCATACAATCATCAAACGCCTGACGATATAAGCCATCGTAGTCAGAGGCGCGACGGGAACTACCACCAATGATACCGACAATGGAACCAATGGCTGCGCCTGTACCAGCACCCCTTCCCCCATCAATGATAGCTCCTATGGCGGCTCCACCGGCGGCTCCTCTGGCTCCTCCTCGAAAGAATCCACCTTTAGCATAGCGATCGGCGAAATCTCTGGCATAGCTTTCACAATAAGACGAAGAGCGAGACTGGTATTGAGCGAGGGTCACGCTATTGGATGTTAGCACAACATCAGCAGCTAAAATTGCGCTAATAGTCAACAAGTTTTTCCATAATCTCAGCATCATTCAAGTAAGATTGGTAGTTTTTCTTATCATAGCAGTTTCTACACTGATGAAGTCCGAATTGTTTTGATTTTTGCTATTTTTTTAATGAGACTGGAATTTTTTATCGCTCCTTTGGAGTCGGGAGTTAGGAGTTAGGAGTCAGGAAAGATTCACAATACTATGATTAATAAGTATTTTTTTGTTAAAAAACTCTCAAGAATTAATCGCAGTAATTGAGTTGAAAATTATTTTTGAGTTTTCAATGACTATACATAGTCCAAAATAATATCATCGGTCAATCTTGGGTGTTTTTTTAGCTTAGATTGTTATAAAGTAGGGAAGAAAACACATTTGATGCTTAAGTAATTTGCTGATGAAAAGTTTGTGGAATGACCAAGATGCAGCTAAATATAAAACAGATTTAGCCCTGAGAGTTTACACTTCTAGATTATTGGGACAAAATCCATCTTTAGTGTTGCACGGTGGTGGGAATACATCGGTAAAAATACGACAGAATAATATTGTTGGGGAAGAAGAAAATATACTCTACGTTAAAGGCAGTGGTTGGGACTTAGCAACCATAGAAGAAGGGGGGTTCTCTGGGGTAAGAATGCCTCATTTGTTGAAATTAGCCCAACTCAGTAGCTTGTCAGACTCTCAGATGGTTAATGAGTTGAAAACCCAGATGATTCGTGCAAATGCTCCCTCTCCGTCTGTGGAAACCATACTCCATGCTATCCTACCCTACAAATATGTGGATCACACCCATGCTGATGCGGTAGTTACCATTACCAACACGCCTGAAGGAAGACAGCGTATAGAAGAGATATACGGCGATCGCCTGGTAATTATCCCCTACATTATGCCAGGATTTGATCTTGCTCGTCTCTGTGCAGAAGAATTCGAGAAGCAAAAGGGTGATAATACCATTGGCATGGTGTTGATGAATCATGGTATTTTTTCCTTTGGGGACACGGCGAAAGAATCTTATCAACGAATGATTCAGTTAGCCGGGGAAGCGGAAGACTATCTAAAACGTCATCAGGCTTGGAATATCCCTCAAAAAGCGGTAAATAACCCCAAAATGTCTTTAGGGGAAACCTTAGCCCAACTGCGTTATCAAGTGTCGGTTGCGGCTGGTTTTCCTGTCATTCTTTCCCTACACCAAACGGAGAAAACCCTCGCTTTTGCTCAACGAGAGGACATTGCAACTATTTCTCAACAAGGACCGGCTACACCAGATCACGTTATTCGCACCAAACGTACCCCCTTAGTAGGAAGGGATGTACAGGGGTATGTGAAAGAGTATGAAAGCTACTTTAAAACCCATTTAGACCAGGCCAAGGACGATAAAAACATGGTTGATCCTGCGCCGAGAGTTATTTTAGACCCAGAGTTAGGACTGGTTGCCATCGGTAAAAATGCCAAGGCGGCTGCGATCGTTGCTGATATTTATGACCATACCATCGATATTATCCAACGGGGGACATTGTTGGGAGGGTATCAAGCGTTACCTTCTCAGGATATCTTTGATGTGGAATACTGGGAACTGGAACAAGCAAAACTGGCTAAGGGAGGGCAAACTCCTGCTTTTACGGGAGAAGTTGCCCTAGTAACTGGGGCAGCTTCCGGTATTGGTAAAGCTTGCGTGGAGTCTCTGCTGAAGCGAGGGGCTGCTGTGGTGGGGTTAGATATTAATCAGGCGATCGCAGATTTACACAAGGGTCTCAACTTCTGTGGCCTTATCTGTGATCTCACGGATGAAACGGCTATTCAGCAAGCCTTAGAAACGGCTGTAAGACGTTTTGGGGGTATTGATATGGTGATCCTCAATGCTGGCATTTTCCCTGCTAGTAGCCCCATTTCTGCCCTAGGGACGGAACAATGGCGACGTATTATGGGTATTAATCTGGATGCTAATTTAGTGTTAATGCGAGAGGTTCACCCCTTTTTAAAAATGGCTCCCAAGGGCGGTAGAATGGTGGTTATCGGCTCGAAAAATGTACCAGCACCGGGGCCTGGGGTGGCGGCTTATTCTGCGGCTAAGGCGGCTTTAAATCAATTAACCCGTGTGGCTGCTTTGGAATGGGGTAAGGATAAGATTCGTATTAATTCTATTCATCCTAACGGGGTTTTTGATACGGCTATTTGGACTGATGAGGTGCTAGAAACTCGGGCAAAAAATTATGGTTTAACGGTGGAAGAATATAAGACAAATAATGTTTTAACAGTGGAAGTTACCAGTCATGATGTAGCTGAGTTGGCTGCTAATATGTGCGATCGCTTATTTGAGAAAACAACGGCAGCACAAGTTCCTTTAGATGGGGGCAATGAACGGGTTATTTAACAGTTAGCAGTTATTAATTTTGAAACTAATAATAGTCACGGCTTTTCAATAAAAAATTGTCAGATATCATTAAATATCTGACAATTAGTTAAGTTTCGTTTACGCCGTTTTGGCGGTAACGATTCGCCCAAGGATTGGCTGTTATTCCATGTGCGATGATGCTTAAAAGAACAGTACAAGTAACTGTGGTTGTTAAGATATTACCACTCGGTAAATTACTATTAAGGACAATTACGGCAAAGACAATACTTGCCAGTCCCCTTGGACCAAACCAACCCATAAACAGTTTACTCTCGATATCTAAATTAATATCAAATAGACATAAGAAGACAGGTAAAATCCGCACTATTGTTAAACTTAAAATCGAATATAAGATAATTGGCAAAGTAAGTTCTCCCATATATTTCCCCACAGCAGTTACTCCAAAAGCAACCCAAGTTATTAAAGACATCCCATTACCAATTCCCTCAGAAACTTCTAGCATTTCATGCTTATAAACTTTAACTATGCTGCCAAAGAAAAGTCCACCAACAAAGGAAGCAATAAACCCACTTCCTCCTAAACTTTGTGCCGTGGCGAAACAAGTAAATGCGATCGCAGGAAGAGAAATTTGTCGCAATGTCTCTGATAGCCAATTTTTTTTAAGAGCAAAACTGCCTAATTGTGCGCCAAAGACAGCAATACTTCCTCCTACCAAAGCACCAATACCAATTTCTTCTACAAATAAATGCACTACAAGCTCAGATATACCACTTTCCATATTTTCAGGAATTGCAACTGCTAATAAAACGAATAAAATAGGTACACAAATGCCATCGTTTAAGCCACTTTCAACGTTTAAAACTTCTCGAATTTGAGCAGGAACTTTTGTGTTACTAACTACAGCTTTTCCCAACGCCGCATCTGTCGGTGCAAGCATGGTAGCTAAAATTCCCACTTCCAGCCAACTTACATTAGGAAATAACAATTTACCTACACCAACTCCAAAAATAATCGTAACAGGAAGTCCGATTAACAGTAATCGAGATGGTAAACTCAAGCTACTTTTAAGTACCTTTAAATCAGCACCAGAGGCATCTGAAAAAAGGACTAAAGCAAGGGTTAATTCTGCTAGTAAGCGAATGCCTTCGGATTCAATATCTAATGGTAAGATGTTTAGCCCATTGGGTCCCGATAAAAACCCAAAGACTACATATATCATTGCATCGGAAATAGAAGTTGATTCCAACCTTCCTGCAACAAGACTATAAATAAAAGTAAAGGCTGCAATTATAGCTAATATTTGATAGAAACTTTCCATATATTACTATTTTATATAAAACAAAATTAGGTTTATTTGTGCAAAAATGCTATTGACTGTGACGATGAAAAAGTTCATCAACAATCCAATTAGTTGTTACCTTAAAATCATGGATAGGGGTGGGAAGTAATTGTAAATAAGTTCCCTCTCGAATGAGGTGTCCTGAATGGCCTGTTACTTCAAAGCGATCAAATATATTAGCAACACTTTTCTCAATGCCTAATTTCATCATAGATCCCCGTAATTTTACTTGAGCAGGGGTAAGAGAATGTCCTTTGATCATAGCGTTGAGATTGTGGGCGATCGCTTGTCCCTGTTGGTAGGCAACTTGAGCCGTTGCCGGAAGAGGATCTGAGGATAACATAGTACAATCCCCGGCTGCAAACACTTCAGGAAATTCGGGTAATTGTAAGGTAGGTAAGACCTTTAATGAGCCGTTTTTACTGCGGTTTTCAGGAGAGATAGCCAAGTTTTCAATCAGAGGGTTAGTAGCGGTTCCAGCAGACCAAATAGTAGTGTTAGTCTCAATGGTTACAGTTTGCCCATTCTGTTGATAGGTTACCCTATCAGGGGTAACTTTAGTGACAGATGCCCCTAAAATTAATTCGATAGAAATAGAAGATTTAGCAAACGCTTGACTAACCGCTTCTCGTAAGTGAACATTGATATCTCCTTGTAACAATTCCTGGGGATGATTAATAATTAAAATACGGATTTCTTGAGCAGATTGCTCCAGTTTTTGATACCAATTTGCCAATAAATCTCCTAACGTTCCTGCCATTTCAATTCCAGTTGGTCCCCCTCCCACAATGGCAAAAGTTAATAAGGTTTTACGGGTAGTTTTATCCTCCGTTTGACTTGCTTTCTTAAGACATTGCTGTAAATGTTGACGTAAGGTTTCAGCATCTTCTTTTGTTTTAAAAGGAAATGCATAGTCTTGTGCGCCTTCAACTTTAAAAAATCCTGCTTTTTTTCCTAATGCGAGAACTAAATTGTCATAATCGTAGTGGATATCAGAAGCTAGATAAACTTTTTTTTCTAGTAAATCGATTTGAGTCACTTTATCTTCTAAAAAAGTAATGGGACTTCCTTTTAATAATTCCCGATACAGGGGACAAACTTGATCAGGTGTCATTTCTCCTGTCATTAATTCAAATAACAAAGGGTTAAAGACAAAATGATCTTTATTATCTATGAAAAACAGGGATTGGGGATATTTGTGATGGTAAAGATGTAAAACTGTAAAAAGTCCGACAAAACCACCACCAACAACGATTGTTCTGGTCATTTTGAAAATTCTCCTGTTAAATGACACCAATTAAACTGGTAACGGTTAATTAGCTTAAGCTTTTGAACATTTTGGTATTTTGCTTAACAATACTTATTTTTTAGACACTAAATTAATTAATACTCCTGAGTATATCATAGAAAAATTAGCTCTTCTAGGTTAACTATGATAAATTGGTAGCGATGGCAAGATGAACTGCAATATCTAATTCATTTATTTTTAATAAAAGGGGAAACATGGGAATCAAATGGTGGTTTAAGTGGTGGACAATCGCAGGATTCATTGTTTTAGGAATTGCAGTTTTAAGTGAACCACCTCGGTTATGGTTTTGGTTAGCTATTTTAGCCGCTTTAATTATTTATGGTTTTGAACGAGCTTTAAATGAAGATAAATAATAATGATGTATTTGCTGCCATTTACTAAAAGCTTAGGATAGAACTTTTGGTAAATTCTTGCAACTGTGATGCGATCGCTCTCAGTCCATAAATAGTAGCAGACATTCGTTTAATTTCCCTAGGATTAATAGTAGATGAGATAATATCCTCCTCAGAAATCTCTGTTAGGCGATTGCTTATAGCTTGATTTAATTCTGATAAGTTATCTAGAGGAGTTTCTAATAGTAAAGAAGATGAAGGGATGATGTTTTGACTCACAGTTTCAAAAGTCAAGTTAGTCGCTGTAATCAAGTTATCCAGTTCTGTTTGTATGCGCCAATGAAGATTATCTTTGTCTCCTCCTTCTAAATTAAGTCCTAAATTTAACACCAAACGAAAAAGCGATTTAATATAAATAATTAGACTCTTTCGACGCTGATATGATACTTCATCTACAAAAGGTAAGAAAATTTCACTTCCAGCATTTACTATTAAAGATTCAATAGCATTTAGTTGCTTGGTTATATCATTAATTAATTGCCTACGAATTTGAATATTTTCTATCAACTTTCCTTGTTTATAATCATCGATTATTTCCTGATAGAGTTGCCCAATACTTGCTATAATTTTACCCAACGCAGGATCGATTTTTTCTACATCTCGATTAGGCCAGAAAGCAATATTAACAATAATTCCTACAATAGCACCAAGAAAAATGTTCCAAAATCTTAAGCCGATATATTCAAAGGGTTCATTACTGTAAGATCCACTTAGGGCTATTATAGTAACAATAACCGCAAAAGATAATAAACGCTTGGGTAAATTAAACCAGTATCCTGCTGTGATTAAGGTAATAACTCCTATAGGTAAGCTAATAATAGAATCGCCCTGGAAAGCAACAGTAACAATCATGCCGAATGATGTACCTAATAAAGCAGATTTCAACTTATCTAATACATAACTGATAGTATCTCCTGCAATGGGATGAATACAGAGAATAGAACCATAGAGAACATAGTTCATATTTCTGGTGTGAACTGCATTACCAATTGCAAAAGCAAGGGCTGCACCAAGGGCAAGTTTTATAATATATATATTGCTATTCATAACTATTTTAGTTATTAGTTATTGGTTGATTTTTTTGGTTATCAAGGGACTGATTAATCATAATTTCAGTAGAAGAATCTTCTACTAAGGCGATACTTTCAGAGATGATTTTAACTAAACTTTCTAAACTATATTCAATTAATGCTACATTGAGACGGCTAATTAAATCAAAAGATTGAGTTTCTCTATCTTCTCTCATTTCAGTTAAGCTACGTTGCCATCTTTGAAGATCAATATTAGGGTTAGGTAATAACAGATTTTCAGGAGGATTTAAAGTTACCTGTGCCAATGTTAAAAATGTTTCACTTAGAGTATTATTTAAGAGAGAAATCTCAGGTCTTATTCTATTTAATAGAGGATTATTTTTATTGTTGTGGGTTAAATCTGTTAATTCCCGTAGATGTAAAAAAATTTTCTTTTGTAGCCCTATCAATTGCTCCCACTTCTGTTGTTCTGTTGACGATAAACTATGAGTCATGATAGCGATTTTAAAAGCTTTACTAATGGCTTGTATTTGTTTCTCAATTTGCAAAATTTGAGTATTATAAATTGAATCATCTCGCTCAAAACTAAAAGCAGATTGACTTAAAGTTTCTAAAGTAAGAAAGAGTTGACTTACTTGTTTTTCTATAACTCTGCTACTATATACTGGCCAAAAAAAACTATCAACCAATAGCCCTGATACAACACCTACTGATATTAATATCATCATATAAACAACGGTGGTATAAGGTGCAGATGAGCGAAGAACCGCCATTGCAGTGAAGATTCCTATGGGAGTTAAACCCAGATTTACTGCAACTGGTATCCAAATTTTAATCCCCCATCCTGTTAGTAAAATAAATAAGAAAATAATGACACTGTTGATATAAGAAAAGCTGGCAATAAATGCAGCAAAAATAGACACAACTGCCATAACTAAGAGCATTTTCTGGACGACAAACCTTTTCAATTCAATGGGATCTGGAAAAAGCCAAATAACAACAAAGACAAATAAGGGTCCAAAAAAACTTAAGCTCGCTTGAATATTTAGTACCAGGGCAATACTAAATACTAGGGGCATGGCGATCGCTAATTTAATTAATTTGTATCGATAGATTTTATCCATAGACAGAATGATAATTTGGCAAAGGAACGGGGTTTAGAAACAAAAATATCATAATGAATATTTAACGCTGATAAATCCCTGTTATCCACCGTAAACTAGCTATTGCGTAACTCATAAGCGATCGCTCTTGAACCGTCACCCGTACTTCACCTAACGCACCTTCAATAATCTGGGTATCGGGTCCCTCGCTTTGTGTCCATTCATAACCAGAGGGATTATCAGGATTTTGGCTTAATTCTAGCTCAACCTGGACAACAGGAAGGTTTTGCGCTCTCCCATTGTCAGGAATGGTGGAAGCTTCTCAAAAAGTCTGGGGGGACTCGCCGAAAGTTAGGGGACAAAGATG
>NZ_JARVCN010000436.1:0-2359 GCF_038442745.1 Crocosphaera sp. Alani8 | reverse complement strand
GCATCGAACTGTATCAAACCAACCAGGTGAAATTCATAATCCTACCCCCCAACAGTCCCCACCAAACCGACTGGAAATGCAAAGGGAAGCCCTGTATCAAGCTGTAAACGAAGACGATGACCCCACTAGAGAAAGAACTTTTAGAAACCTTCAAGAACTTTGCAGTTCAGTACGAGAAGGACAAGAAAGAACAAGAGGAATTAATCAAGAACTTATCCAAACAACAGACGAAAAGATTGGAGTCTTTAATCAGTCAACAGAACGAATTAATCAAGAACTTCTCAGAAACAATCAACTCATTCAACAACAGAATGAACGACTTTCACGAGAGGATCTACAGGCTAGAAAACGCTTATCAAGACATCATGAACGTCTTAGAAGAATAAAGGAGCAACAAGCACAAGAACTGGACACCTTTAAAACTGATATTAATCTAGCCGACTACGCTCAAGCTAACGGTTACAGTATAGAAAAAAAGAAAAGTTCAGTTAATTGTCTTGTTCTCAAAGATAACCAAGGGGATAAGATTCTCGTTGGTATTAATCAATCCGATGGACACTATTTCTACTCATCGGTTAATGATGATAGGGATAGTGGCTCAATCATTGACTTTATTCAGAATAGAAGAAACCTTAATTTAGGCGAAGTTAGAAAGGAACTTAGACCCTGGATAAATGAACCTTCTAATCCTCCTTATTCTCCTAAACAAGCAACGCCTAAACTAACCCCAAGTAGCCCCGATAGACATAAAATCATTACTCAATTTGAAGGGTTCAATGTAATCGTAACTCATCCTTATTTAACCCGACGAGGTGTCAGTCAACAAACAACTAATGACCCTCGATTTCAAGGCAGAATCTACACTGACCACCGTAATAATGTTATTTTCCCCCATGCAGACCGTGAGGGGGTTTGTGGCTATGAACTGCGTAATCAGGAGTTTAAAAGCTTTTCTAAGGGGGGTATCAAGGGGCTATGGGCTTCTAATGGTTCCAAAGATGACACGACGCTGGTTATCTGTGAAAGTCCCCTGGACTGTTTGAGTTATCATCAATTGTTCAGAGATGATACTACCCGTTATTTTGCCACTGGTGGCACTTTATCAGATCAGCAAAAAACCATCCTTAAAGGGGTTTTTGAGAAGTTTTCTAGTCGAGGGGGACAGATTATGATTGCTACTGATAATGATGAAGGTGGTAAGCAAATAGAGCAGGAATTAAGGAATCTTGCTCCTGAAACTGCTCAAATTAATCGGATAGCTCCTAGACATCATAAAGATTGGAATGAGACTTTAATGGCTGAAATTCGACGGCAAAGGGAACAGCAGGAACGTCAAAAACGTAGTCGGGGAAGGGGTTTGTCTCGTTGAACAACTTCCCCACTGATGGTTCTTATCTGATCAAAAAATACTATTAATTTTAAAGACACACACCCCCCTATTTAATAATAAATTTTTATAGAGTGGGTATGACATTTTTATTCTCCTTCCTGTTTTCTTTCTGTTAACTCAACGATTTGAATATTTTTCACTCCAAATCTTGTAATTTTAATGACCGTCATCAATTCTTCATAAGATTCGCTTATTTTTACAGGAATATGACTATATGAAAGAACCCCTATCCCTTCTAGGGATGGTTTATAATTTTGGGCTTCTTCATTGTTTAATAGTATGTCATGTAACTTTTTTAATATAGAATCTACATCAGGAATTCCTGATAATTCCATCTTCTCCAAATCAAGAGGAATATAACCTAAGTTCTCTGTCAGCTTTCGCTTGTTTGTCCTTCCTTCTCTATACCCCTTTATGATTTTTAGTAACTTTTGGTCATTCAAATTAATATCAATAGCACCTCGTCCAAAACGCTGGTAAAACTGAGATGATGCCCAGAAAAGGTCTTTAACCAATTCTTGAGAAAAGAGATCCAGTTCTGTAAGGATTAAATCTGACATTTAAACAAATTGATAAAAGTTAAAGGCACACACCCTATATCTCATAGTATTTATAGGGTGTGACACCTTATACTACCTCTACATTATCCCTTTCAAACGAATGAGCAAAAATACTCATTCGGTCATCATAATTTAAACTAATCCTCTACTTAGATAGCTTTCTACCCCATTATTCGATACACTTAATGAAGAGGGAGAATCTCTGCATACTTTATACTTGCACGACTATTTCCCAGACAACGCAACCGCTACTAAAGCTTTTAGGCTTTGAAAAACTTGAAACGGTGTAAAGCCAAAGAATAGTTTGATGAAGTTTTAAAAGTAGGGAGCAACCCTGATCACCCAACAGTTCCAAATCTTGTTTTGCCGACGAGAACAAACTGTAGAGGTGTTGAAGGAGGTTGCTGTC
>NZ_JARVCN010000435.1:0-2366 GCF_038442745.1 Crocosphaera sp. Alani8 | reverse complement strand
TATTTACTACTAATTATTCATTTAGGAAACAAAAAAGGGGATTAATTTCCCCTTCATAACGACCTAAATTTCCTAGCATTACTAATGATTACGGCAATCATTAATCTAACTCTACAGTACCCGAGAGCATAAGTCAATTACACTCAGAAAAACATGGAGTTAAAACCTAAAAATAAAAGCTAAAATCCAAGTAATTGCTATTAGTTTAAGCTAAAATAGTAGTAATGATTCTAACACTTTCTAATTCTAAAAACAGTCACGCAGTCACCAGTCACCAGTCACCAATTTTGGATAAAAACATGAGTAAAAATAGTGTCGCTTATGATAAAGCATACCAGTTTGCTATCAGAATCATTAAGGCATATAAATACTTAAACGAAGAATATAAAGAGTATATTTTAAGCAAACAACTTCTTCGTTCAGGAACATCAATTGGAGCTAATCTAGCTGAAGCTAACAGTTCTATTTCTGAAGCTGATTTTAGTGCTAAGGTATCTATTTCTTATAAGGAATGCCAAGAAACAAAATACTGGCTATCCCTTCTAAAACAGTCACCAGTCACACGCTTCGCTCAGTCACCAGTTAACTTTTTTTCATTCTCATTTCTAGTTTTAATAGAAAGATTATCAAACTTTAATTTTTCTTGGATAACTGTGAAATATTTATCACTGGTGACTGGTGACTGTTCATTGGTGACTGTTAACAGTATCTATCAAGATGCTGAAGAAATAGCTAAAATTCTCTACGCTATTTTGAAGTCTACTAACAGAATAAAAAAGTAGATTGGTGACTGGTGACTGCGTGACTGGTGACTGATTAAAAGCAAGAACTTGATGCGTTAGACCCAATACCTTTCTGATCAACACCCGACCTAAGCACGTCTTAAAACTGCTTAATTAAATCCTTTCTGTAAACAAATTTAAAGGTAAATCATGAAAAATAATCAACAAGAATTAAGCATTATCAAAACTTTCTTAGAATCGGTTTCATGGGCAGATGAATGTGAAATACTTACGACTAACGAGGAGTTACTGCATCAACCAAGTGTAACTGTTCTACAAACTCCATGTAGTGTTTATTTCCCCTGTCATTGGACAGAATTTGATTACTGGAAAAATCAATGTTGGAAGTATTACAATTGGCCTTTTCAATCCCAACCAATATTATTAATTTACGGCAACCCACCACTACAAGAAGCAGAAAAAATGTGGCGAGAGGCAATGACAATAGAAGGATATGCGGCAACTAAATATGTTTCGCTTATTCTTGATTTCATAGATGTAGAAGTTGAAATTTATTTACGGGAATTGTTTGCACAAGCTACCGACGGGGTAGATTGGGGCAAAACTATTGTCAAATGGTTGGAAGGAGGTAAGGGATTTGTTATGGATTGGGACTGAAGAATCGAGGGTTGAAATCATAGACAATAGGAGTTTTTAGGGTGGGTAATGCTCACCTATCAGCAAAATAATTAAGAACCGGCATTAACAATGAGCCATTTAAAAAGAATTCAAAAGGAGATTAAAGAGGTTAACAAAATTATCAAAAAAGCCACACAAGGACAAAATCAACCTAAACTCTTTGATGATTTATCCCATTTAATGAGAGTTGAATACAGCGATCGCATAGTAGTTTTCTTTGATGCACCTCATCAAGACAAAATAAAAATGCTCCAAGCGGAAGAGGATAGGAAAGCTATCAGAGTGAAGTTCATCACTTATATCGGGGGCAATTCCAAAGAAGAATTAGAAGAAATTATCAAAGAAATCCCTGCACCTCGACACCAAATAAGAAAGACTAAAAGAGTCCCTAATTATCCTTTTGAAATGAAAGTTTCAGGATATTCTTTTAAGCAAATGAAGTTATTAGTTAACCAATTTACCATTTAAAAAGCATGAAATTAATTGATATTTTAAGAAATCTAGCACAACCAATTCCTAAAGATTCAATAAGTGAGAAAACATTAAAGGGAACAAAAATTGAATATATCTCCTGGTATGACCTTTGTGACCTATTAGATGAGCATTGTGGAATTGATGGGTGGGAATGGTCGGTTAAAGACGTTACCCAAATTAGTAACCGATTAACTTTAACGGGAGTTCTTACTATTTATGGTGATGATAAATCATTAACCAGAATGGCAACAGGAACCGAAGATGTTGACTGTTCATCTTATGGCGACCCTTCTAGCAATGCTGAAGCTATGGCCTTAAGACGATGCTGTTCTAAGTTTGGTTTAGGAAGAGATTTGTGGAGGAAGAAAAGTAAGTTAAATGGGAATTATTCTGAAACTTCTCGCAAAGTAATCGAACACGTGACATCCTCCCACGCTAACTGCTAAGAGCAGTATAGCGTGGGCTTCCCAA
>NZ_JARVCN010000434.1:0-2393 GCF_038442745.1 Crocosphaera sp. Alani8 | reverse complement strand
GCTCTATAAAAAACCCCATCTTCATTCTCATAAATCATTCCTGATTGCTATAGCAATCAGGAATGATTCATGAGATATCTTTTTTTCCAGTTATCAGTAGTTAATTAAACTGTTTTAACGAATAAGAAATATAATTTCACTGTACAATCCTTTCAGTAAACTAATGAAAATAGACCCTCCCAAACTAACAAAAGTATCTATTAACCTTCCCTTTGGTATTGGTGGGGCAGAATGGGAAGTTAACTCAACTCAACGTAGAGCAGCTTGGGCGTTGTATGTGGAGTTAGTAACTCGTATTTCTGTTGAACCATTAAAAGACGATCAAGGGTTGATGCGTGAGACATTAAACTCTCTTTATACCTTATTCGCCACCACTCGTGAAATCCTCAAAGAAGCAGGGCCAGATGTGGGTGCATCTTTGGATTCTGTGGGGGGTATTGCGATCGCAGTTTTAAATCGAGGGTTACGCCCTTTTTTAACCAAATGGCACCCTCCTTTACAAGCTTGGGAAGCAAAACGTCCCCCTGATGTTAGTCCGTTAGAATATGAAAAGCAATGGCCTCAAGAACCTCAATTACGTCAGGAATTAGGGGATTTGACCAAACATCTTTATCAGTATGCTTTGGCTTTGGCGGATATTGCAGGTATTGAAGCATCCATTAAAGGAGACGTTGACGGATGAGTTCCGGTTTTAAGTTTGATGTGTTTCTCGCTCATAATAGTTTAGATAAACCCCAAGTTCGGAAAATTTCCGCAAAACTGAGAGAAAGGGGCTTAAAACCTTGGTTGGATGAAGAACAAATCCCCCCAGGAAAAGCTTTTCAAGATGAAATTCAAAAAGCTATCCCCCAGATTAAATCAGCAGTAATTATTATCGGTTCTCAAGGTTTGGGAAATTGGCAAAAATTGGAACTAAAAACCCTGATTAGTCAATTTGTTAACCGCAATACTCCAGTGATTCCAGTTTTGCTGGTGGGAGTGAATCAGATTCCTGATGATTTATACTTTCTCAAGGAATTTCATTGGGTTAATTTTGAACAAGAAGATGATAACAGAGCTTTTGATAACCTAGAGTGGGAAATCACAGGGGTTAAACCTACTGCAAATACTAAAACTGTTACCTTAACCGCAGAAGAATGGTTTAACAGTGGTTATAACAAAGGTAAGTTAGGAGACAAGCAAGGAGCGATCGCCGACTACAATCAAGCAATTAACCTCAACCCTAACTATTCTCTTGCTTACAATAATCGAGGTTTAGACAAGTATAACTTAGGAGACAACCAAGGAGCGATCGCCGACTACAATCAAGCAATTAACCTCAACCCTAACTATTCTCTTGCTTACAACAATCGCGGTAACGCCAAGTCTGACTTAGGGGACAACCAAGGAGCGATCGCCGACTACAATCAAGCAATTAACCTCAACCCTGACTATGCTACTGCTTACATCAATCGCGGTGCAGCCAAGTCTGACTTAGGGGACAACCAAGGAGCGATCTCTGACTACAATCAAGCTATTAACCTCAACCCTGACTATGCTAATGCTTACTACAATCGCGGTATAGCTAAGTATAACTTAGGAGACAAGCAAGGAGCGATCTCCGACTACAATCAAGCAGCGCAACTTTACTCACAGCAAAATAAAATGGATGATTATTTAGATGCGCTTGAGCAGGTGAAAAAATTAGAAAATAGATGATTTTTGGGAGGATTATTCGAGTGAAATTAAATATTCTCTCTTTTATAATTCCCCCTACTATCAGTATCAGGATTTTGTAGGATGATATGATTTACAGGATAGGGTTATGGTCATAGTATTAATGGGATTATAAGATTTATTAGATTAATTACACTCATCTTTCCCAGAAAGTTTAAAAAGAAAAAAATCTTGAACATCCTCTAATCTTGTCCAATCCTGATACTGATAATTAATAGTATTTTTCCCCAACACCATAACGTTGATAATAATAGGATGATAGGATTTACAGGATAGGGTTATGGTCATGGTATTAATGGGATTATAAGATGAGATGGGATGATAAAATTTATTAAATTAATTGCATTCATCTTTCCCAGAAAGTTAAAAAAAATCTTGAACATCCTCTAATCTTGTATAATCCTGATACTGATAATTAGTAAGCTATCTACACTACACCATAAAGTTAATAATAAATAGATGAAACTTGAAGATATAACCTATAAAGTAATTGGTTGCTCCATGAAAATTCACAATACATTAGGTAACGGGTTTCAAGAGGTTATCTATCAGAGATGTTTAGCTATTGAACTACAAAAAGCAGGGTTAACATTTGAGCGAGAGAAAGACCAACCGATCTATTATGATACCAAATCCGCTCTTGTTATACCCTTTATAAGCTAGAATAGGCAGATGTC
>NZ_JARVCN010000433.1:0-22376 GCF_038442745.1 Crocosphaera sp. Alani8 | reverse complement strand
TTTGCTTTCTTAGTCAAGTACATTTTATACCATTTTAGATGAGCTTACCCTGCTTTTATTAGGGTATTCGCCATGATTATATTGTCCCTATTTATTTCTATTTTAAATCAGCGATCGCTCCTCTAGCCATCTGTGCGATCGCTTCTACTTGTTGACTATTCTGTGTCTTTTTAATTCCGTTTATAGTATAAAGTTGATTGGGAAATTGTAAACACCATGAAGCAGGAACAACCTCTAATAACCACCAATTAAATAAATCCCGTCTTCCTTGTGAACCTGGAAAGATTGCATAACCTTCTAAACAATCATCTAAAATATTTAATAATGCTTCCTTAGATTGCTTAATATCAAGAACTTTAATACTATTTTTTAATACATCTAATACTTCATCCAATGCTTGAGATCCTTCTGAAGTAACAGGAAATAATTTCTCAATTAAGTTGAAGTTAGGTTCTTTTTTATCAGCTAAAAATTTATTTATTTCTTGAAAAACAACTTGAATTCTTGAATCTTCTGTAAGATAAGCATCAATGGTTGGACGAATAGATTCAGCCAAAATTATGGACATAACTAAATATCGATAATGAGATAAAAATGGTTTGTTAATGCTGAAAAAATCTAGAATTTCTAGACAACTATCTTCTAATGACTCTACTTGATTAGGTGCATACTCATATAGTTCTTCATAATGATTTTGCCATATTTTATGAATGAGTTTATGCAAAGACGACGGAATTACATAATTCTCAGAAATTTCAAATTTTGTATATTCAGATAAGAAGACTTTCATAACTATTTCGTCTATGCTAAGGATAGGGATAATCCCAAAATGTTTCTATATTTATATTAGGATATTTTTCTTGAAATTGTTTAATTATTCCTTGACAACTTTCACAGGGTTTACGTTCAGTATAAAGATACAAGACTCCCTCTACTAAAGAATCATAAGACATATCTATAGTATCTGCAATAGCAGACAATCCTTTATATTCAGCATCAGTATCCATCAAACGATTGGAATAAGAGTCTATAATAGCCTCAAATTGACCTCCTTGGGACTTCGCTTTAGGAATAGAAACAGGACTTTTTACTCTAGATGTTGCACCAATACCAAAAATAATACCAGTTTTTAGATGCAGTTCAATAATAGAAATATTGCCTTTAGGAAATGGCTTTTTCAGATAAATATCCCGCAGTAACTTAGCATCTTTTTCTAAATTTTCTTTGATGCTATTTTGATCATTTAACACAGATTTTCAAGGATCAAGGATTATTGGGATAAGCAGTAATCACAAAGCGAATGACTGTCGCGATAACTGCTGTTCCTAAAATACCAATTAATGTCCAGATTTGGGCTTTAGTTGACCCTTTCAATTCTTTAACATCTTCTTTCAAGGTACTTACATCAGATTCTAATCTCGCTTGGCCTACTTCTATTTTAGTCAGTCTCTCCTCTATTTTTTCTAGTTTTTGATTTGTCTCTTTCCGAAAATCATTAAGATTTTCATCGATACGATCTAGAATTTTACTGAGGTCTGTTGTTACTTGTATTGGGGTATTTGCCATAATTCTATTGTCCCGGTTTATTTCTATTTTAAATCAGCGATCGCTCCTCTAGCCATCTGTGCAATCGCTTGATCTGTTGCTCTTGGTAACTGATAATAAGTACCTCCAGCAGTTTGTGCCATCTCCTTCCCAAACCCAGTAGAAACAAATTTTTTCTCTGTATCTATCATCAATAATTTAATGCCTAAAGCCCGAATTTTTCCGGCAATATCTAACAACTCTTGTTTAATATCTGGCTTTTCTCCTTCGGGTATGGGTTCCCCTAAAGACTTAGCTAAAGGAATATTTCCCCGTCCATCGGTGATAGCAACGATCACCACTTGACCAATATCCCCCGACATTTTCGCATTCATCCCCACATGAACCGCTTGGGTTAACCCATGTGCTAAGGGTGAACCACCCCCACAGGGCAAGGTTTCCAGGCGTTTACGGGCTAAAGAAATGGAACGGGTGGGGGGTAACAATACGTCTGCTTGTTCCCCTCTGAAGGGTATTAACGCCACCTGATCCCTGTTTTCATACGCTTCTGTCAACAGACGCATCACTGCACCTTTAGCAGACTGCATCCGATTCAAGGCCATTGACCCTGAAGCATCCACCACAAAGACGATTAATGCCCCTGCTTTCCTTGCTAAACGCTTAGAACGTATATCTACCTGTTCAACGATAACATTACGTCCAGGATGCTTTAAACGTCGGGATTTTTGATAGGGGGCAGCTGCCCGTAAGGTTGCATCCACAGCAATACGTCTCACTTTCCCTTTGGGTAACATGGGTTTAACGTAGCGTCCGCGATCATCGGAAAAGATTAAGTTGCGGCTGCCTGACTTACCTTGATTTTGTGCCATCTGTGCAAAGTACAACACACTAGGATCTAAAATCACCCCTTCGATGTCAAAAACGAACTCTTCAGGAATACCAGGGGGTTCTTGTTCCGGTTCTTCGTTATTGTCTTCTTCCTCTTCTTGTTCTTCTTGATCTTGGTTGGACTCATCTTGGGGTTGTTGTGGTGGGGGAGGAGGGGGAGGTTGAGGCGCATCTTCTGGAGGTGGTTGCATCATGGTGGAACGGGGGACAATCACCAGTTCTACTGCCCTTCTCAAGTCTTCTGAATTGATGGTATTTCGTCCATCTAGGGCTGCTGAAGCTTTGGCGACGCGAACGGCAAAAAGTTCGGCGCGATGGCCTTCTACACCCCCTCTAAGGGCTTCCTCGACTAAATATTGAATTTGATCTGGGGTAATAATAACTTCTTTTAACCATTCCCTAGCGAGAATAATTTGGGTTCTAATATCGTCTATTTCTTCGTCGTATTGAGCAAGAAAGTTTTGGGGGGAGTTGGCATAGTCTAAAGCTTGATTAACTGCTTGTACCCGTTGATCTAGGGCTAATACCCCATCTGCTGATAAGGCGATCGCAATTCTATCGAGTAAATGCCGTCTTAGGGGTCCTTCTTCGGGGTTATAGGTGGCGATGAGAATGGGTTGACAGGGATGTTGAAAGCTGATCCCTTCTCTTTCTATTTGGTTTCTTCCGTCGGTTAAAACGCTTAACAGTTGGTTAGATATTTGATCGTCTAAAAGGTTTATTTCATCTACATATAACACCCCTCGGTGTGCTTGTGCGAGTAACCCAGGTTGAAATATTGCTTCCCCTTGTTTAACAGACTCTTCTACGTCTACCGATCCTAAAAGTCGATCTTCTGTGACACCGATGGGAACTTGGATAAAGGGTGCTGGGACTATTTCTGTGGGGATGTCTTCGAGGGGTTGGTTTAAATATTCTTCTTGGGTGTTGTCATCCCATTCACTAGGAAGGTTGCGATCGCAGTTAAAAGGATTATCTTCTATTCTTTCAATGGGGGGCAAAAGGGCATGTATTCCCCTAGCAAGCACTGATTTTGCCGTTCCTCGTCTTCCTGCAATGACCACACCCCCTAAACCTGGGTCTACTGCTGCTAATAATAAGGCGAGTTTGATGGCTTCTTGGCCAACAACGGCAGTTAAGGGGAAGTTTAACGGGTTTGCAGTGAGGGTAGGCATTGGCAAAATATTGTTAACCATTAATGCCAATGTATCACGAACCCTGACCGTAAATAAGTACCTAGACAAAAATAAACGTTACTGTGAAGTGAGAGGGGGAGCAGGGAGCAAAGGGAGCAGGGAGAGGGATTACAGCTTATACAGTTAACTATTTCTGGGACTGTATCTTATGGTTCGTTGATGAACATTTGTATTGCTTAGCCAGAGTAACAAGCTAACCTGTTATCTAGACTGAGATTTAAACTATAGCGCTAGGGTTTTTATGAGGCGATCGCAACATTGAAAAACTATCTATGATGAGGTTAGGGAATGATGTTTGACGCTTCAAAACCCTTTGTTTACCTTGGTGACAAAAATCTTTTGTGTATCTTGTCCCATTTCGGTGCAAGTTTGCCTCTTAGTTAGAAACTGGATAACTGTAAAAGACATTTAGAGGAAAGTAGTAAAATGTTCAAATTTACCAATAAAACTATAGAAACAACTTCAATTTGCATATGGGCATTTATACGAAAATTAGAACTCGAACGGGAACTCGAACTCATACGCAAGTCAAAACGCCAGCTAGAAAGCAAAATTGTATTAGAGCCTAAACTCATACTCGAACTCATGCGCACACTCCAACGCGAGATGGAAATAATGCGCAAGCTCAAATTTATACCTCAATTTATAGATAACGAACTTATACGTAAACTTAAACTGAAACTACAAGATAACAATTTAGATATGTTTTCTAAATTAAAAGATTGTCAAAAAAAACTACAAAGAATAGTGAAAATTGATAAAGTCTTAGATACATTGACTCTTATTATAAATAAAAATATTAATATGATTAATTCATATTGTCTCTTGAAAGTACAGCGAATATATCGAATAAATTTTACCTCACTTAAACATATAAATAGTGATAACAGTGATGGAAATAAATCAAAGCATCTTATCATAATATTAACTGTCTTAAACTCATCAAAAAGACATAAGATTACTTTTGCATTTTTACAATTATTAACCAAAATACATCGCCTCAAGAAAGATTACGGAGAAATTAGGAATGACATCCCACAATATTGGCCATCAAGTAAATACCGAAAAAAGCGAATATTTGAACCTAACCACAGGATCAACTGTTTACTTCAAACTCAGTTTTGTATTAGACAAACCTTATACAAGTTTTACTCTTCTTATGAGTTTAGTGTATCTAGAATATGCTAACCGCAGAAATAATCTTGACACCGAGTTAAGCTTTTTATTAAAAGACTTTAACTTATTGTCTCCATCAGAAGAAGAAAAGTTCTATCGTCTTATGAACCATATTACCTATTGCATGAAAAATCATAAGGTTGATCATGTAGCAGCGTTTGAGATTCTTGTTCAAGTTTATCAAAAAGCTCTTAAAACGATCATAAAAGAACCTATCTATAATCCCTATGGATGGGTGAAAACAGTAGTTACTAGGAAAATTAAAGATATTGGTAGAAAATATTGGGGAAAAGAAACTCTTGAATATAAAGATGAACTAGGAGAAACATTATTACACAGAAAAGAAAAAGATGCTTATACAAAAATACAAATAAAAGAAATTCTTGATCTTATATTTGAGTCATTAAATGATCTCAATGCTCAAATTTTATACTTACATAAAGTAGAAGGTTATACATTAAAAGAAGTGAGTGAGAAACTAAAGAAAAATAATGGCTCATCTCTTTCTTATCCTGCTGTACGCAAACGTTATTCACGAATGATTGAAGACATCAAAGCAAATGATGATTTTAGATCTATCTATCAATCATTATTTTAATTATGGAGGACATGATCATGATTTTATCAACACGAATAAATTTTTGCTGTAACTATCTACTCCATAAGCTGAGGAAAAAATTAGGAGACGAAACACCAGAAGATACCAATCAATCAGAAAATAATCGATGTTATAACAATGAATAAATACATTCTCTACAAATTAATCTTGGAACGATTAGAAACGGTTTATGAATACTATCAATTAGTCAGTCGTAAGAACCTCTCTGATCCAGAATATGATCGTTTATTAGCCATTCTAGAAAAAGCAGAACATGACTTGCTTCTCAGTGCTTTGCTGGAACAAATTGATTATTGCCTGTTATCTCAAAAAGAAACAATGAACAAAAAAACACTAAGTCATTATCAAGAGCAAGGAGAAAAATTTAGAAACAAACTGAAACAATTATCTTTGATGCCTAAAAAATACCTCTAACCTCAAAATTTTACTCTCTTTGAGTTGTCCCAAAGATAGAATTAATTGCCTCTAGTTAGTAGCTGAGTTAAATAAAATTCAATGTCACAACCTGCTACTAACAACAAGGATAATTCTTTTCGTTTTTTATCCAAAACTGTAACAATTTTAAAGAAATCCATAACTCTATTCTGTATCTTGTTTTATCTAACTCAACTCTCTAATTCTTCTTATAAGGAAAAAATGCAAACAATATTTTATGCAGTTGAATTATGTAGACACTCTCTAGAATTGGTTAAAGAAGGAACTTGCAAAAATAAGTAGTCTCAAACCCTGATTCTCTCCTTGAAAAAGATTCAACTCCAAACGCCTAACTCCTAACACAGAACTCAAGTTCTCAACCTGTATCCTAAGAGTTCGTTGGTGAACGTTTGTATTGATTGCTAAGAGCAACAATCACACATAACTGTTGCGCAATAGTTATTCAAAAAAAACCATAGCCCTAAAGCGATAATTAAGATTGAATTTCAGGAATTGACACAAAACTGACCAAAGTATTTCACAGACAGCGATATACTAGGCAATGAAGCTAAAGATCTGAAGTTAATAACCTGTCTTAAACATAATGAATTCAGGAATCGACCTACAAGCACGTTTTATCGAGTCTCTAACAGCGTTAGGCATACCTAACGGGGCAGCCAAAGCCCTTTGGATACCTCTACCCTCCTTTTTAATGATTATTGCCGCAACGGTGGGAGTTTTGGTAGTAGTTTGGTTAGAGAGAAAAATTTCCGCTGCTGCTCAACAACGCATCGGTCCCGAATATGCGGGTCCGTTGGGGGTTCTGCAACCAGTAGCAGACGGTATTAAATTAGTTTTTAAAGAAGATATTATCCCGGCTAAAGCAGATCCCTGGTTATTCACCTTGGGGCCTGTTCTAGTGGTACTCCCAGTCTTCGTTTCTTTTTTAATCGTCCCCTTTGGACAAAACTTAGTAGTAACTGACCTCAACGTGGGCATTTTCTTCTGGATTACCCTATCTAGTGTGGCCCCTATCGGTCTATTAATGGCGGGATATGCTTCCAATAATAAGTATTCCTTATTAGGGGGTTTACGGGCAGCTGCACAATCGATCAGTTACGAAATACCTCTAGCTTTATCAGTCTTAGCGGTTGTGATGATGTCCAATAGTCTCAGCACTATCGATATTGTAGAACAACAATCAGGATATGGTATTTTGGGCTGGAACATTTGGCGACAACCGGTAGGCTTTTTCATTTTTTGGATCGCTGCCTTAGCTGAATGTGAGAGACTTCCTTTTGACTTACCCGAAGCAGAAGAAGAAATTGTGGCCGGATATCAAACGGAATACGCTGGCATGAAATTTGCCCTCTTTTATCTAGGGTCATACGTTAACTTAGTATTATCAGCCTTAGTTTTTGCCATCCTATATTTAGGGGGTTGGGAGTTTCCTATTCCCTTGGATAAGTTAGCGGGGTGGTTAGGAGTAAGTGAAGATAGTTCTTGGTTACAGGTGATTACCGCATCTTTAGGTATAACCATGACCGTACTTAAAGCCTATTTCCTCGTCTTTATCGCCATTCTGATGCGTTGGACCGTTCCTCGTGTAAGAATCGACCAATTATTAGATTTAGGCTGGAAATTCCTCTTACCTGTCTCTTTGGTGAATCTTTTATTAACGGCTGCCTTAAAATTAGCCTTTCCAGTGGCATTCGGTGGTTAATTTTTGTTGTTAACAAATTAGGGAATAAACATCATGTTTAGTATGCTCAAACAAGTTACCGATTACGCTAAAGGTACAATCGAAGCGGCAAAATATATTGGTCAAGGTTTATCTGTAACTTTTGACCATATGCGTCGTCGTCCAGTAACAGTACAATATCCTTACGAAAAATTAATTCCCTCAGAAAGATATCGGGGTCGAATTCACTATGAATTCGATAAGTGCATCTCTTGTGAAGTGTGTGTAAGAGTTTGCCCCATCAATCTCCCTGTGGTAGATTGGGAATTCAATAAAGAAAGCAAAAAGAAAGAACTCAAACACTACAGTATTGATTTTGGAGTCTGTATTTTTTGTGGTAATTGTGTGGAATATTGTCCCACTAATTGTCTATCCATGACAGAAGAATACGAGTTGGCTACTTATGATCGCCATGAATTAAACTACGATAACGTGGCCTTGGGACGCTTACCCTATAAGGTAACTCAAGATCCTATGGTAACACCATTACGGGAGTTCAATTATTTACCCAAAGGTGTGCTTGATCCCCATGATTTACCCGAAGGTAGTCAACGGGCCGGAAAACGCCCCGAAGACATCATCGAAGAAGCACAATCTTCTTCTTAACTAAAGGATAGTTGATAGAAAATTGTCTGTAAAAGCAACAATTTTTTGTCAACTCTCAACTATTCATTAAAAAAAGGAGTACCAACAAGCGTGAATTTAGCTGAAGGAGTTCAAATTATTTCCTTTGCCATCTTAGCAGCATTAGTTATTATCGCTGCTTTAGGTGTCGTTTTACTAGAAAATATTGTTTATTCTGCTTTCTTATTGGGAGGAGTATTTATCAGTATTTCAGGTATTTATATTCTCTTAAATGCCGATTTTGTGGCGGCTGCACAGGTATTGATTTATGTTGGTGCGGTTAATGTTTTAATCTTGTTTGCTATTATGTTGGTCAACAAAAAACAAGATTATTCAAACTTACCCAGAAGATGGATACGTCGAGGGGCAACTGCTTTAGTCTGCGGTGGACTTTTTGCCTTGCTATCCACCATGATTTTGATTACACCTTGGCCCATAGAAACCAATGCAACTGTGGTAATTGAAAATACTGTAGTTGAAATCGGCAAACATTTCTTTAGCGATTTTCTCTTGCCTTTTGAGTTAGCGTCTGTTCTGTTACTAATGGCGATGGTGGGAGCGATTGTTTTAGCCCGTCGTGACTTTATTCCTGATACTTTAGTGACGGAAGATGGGGTCAGCAATTCATTACAATTACCCGAAAGATTGAGTGAATTAGAATCAAGGGAATTATCTGCGGCTAAGTCTTCTGACTCGTAGAAATTTTAGTTTTACTATTTGTTTTATGGAAAAATGAGGTATTGATGGAAATCCAATTAGAGTTTTGTTTATTACTGGCTGCAGCCCTTTTCTGTATCGGAATTTATGGATTAGTTACTAGTCGTAATGCAGTAAGAGTTTTAATGTCTATCGAATTACTGTTAAATGCGGTCAATATTAACCTAATGGGGTTTTCTAATTTTTTAGATCCAGTAGGTATAAAAGGTCAAATTTTTACTGTATTTGTAATCACCGTAGCGGCAGCAGAGGCGGCAGTCGGTTTAGCGATTGTTCTAACTATCTATCGTAACCGTGAAACAACAGATATGGAACAATTTAACCTTTTAAAGTGGTAATTTTAAAATGTAGAATGTATGAAATATTAGTATTAAGTTCACACATTCTACTTTTTTTTTGGTTTCTTACCTTTTTGTTTAGGCTTCTTTTCAAACTGTTTAAAATAACTAACAAGATAATCGCTTAAACTATGACTCATAGCTCCTAATTCTAAGCCAGCTAAAGTTATAATTAATTCTCCAAAATATTGATTTTTAAGCAAATAAAAGTTAGTTAGGGCAAAGTTACGCCAATTCCAGTTGAATCCCCAAATTAGTTGAGCGATCGCCACAACAACAATAGCTACAATTAAAACAATACTGAAAAGATAAATAATGCGAAGCACCGTACCCACAATCAACCCGTGAGAAAAAAAAGAACGATGTTTCAAACAAGACTGATAGGGTAACCAAATCCAACGTATAACACCCCAACGTTTGTATTGTACGGAATAAATATCTAAGTCGGGGCCAAACATCAACCCACTAAACAAATAAGCTCCACTAAACCATAATATCCATTGCCATCGACCGATCAAGAGATAAGCTATGATTCCCAAAGGTGGTAGGCTAAGGTAGGTAATGCGATCGTGAGTTTGTCCAGAAGGCATGAGTTCCCAGTTATATTTGTTGTTCTGCGATCAAGTATTTACAGGATACTGCAAACAAAGCCCACGTGGTTCACTCGTGGGATGTAGTTTGCCCGTCTTTAGGCGGAGTGAATATGGTATCATGAACTAAGTGCGGTAATGCGCGTAAGAGATTTATCGGTGTTTCTTGCCTAGAATTGTCTAGGTTTCTGTACTCAGTATAGCTGGTTAACTCCCTCTGAGACGTTTTTCTGCGACGGACAAGCCCTACCCAGTTGAACAGAATCAAAGTCATAGCAGGTTTAATATGCTCCTTAATTCGAGCTATTAGACATCTAAAAAACCTATACAGTCTGCTGTCGGGCAGCCAGTGGACGTTAAACTAAAATGTTTGTGGATTCGGTCTGGCGGGGGCATGGTTTGAGAAAACTATGTCTAGCTAAGAGGATGTGAAGCAAGAATCCCACGCAGTTCTACTCGTGGGAGTGTCAAATCATAGACGTTCCATAATTATTATGTTTCCTGAGAAAAACGTTAAAAAAGGATTGCTTTTTCTGATAGATGTGCTATGATAGCAAAGCGTGAAGAAGGGCGATTAGCTCAGCGGTAGAGCTCCTGCCTTACAAGCAGGCTGTCACTGGTTCAAATCCAGTATCGCCCATACTGTAGCTTAATAACTTGTCATCAATATTTCAGATGATGCTAGGAATAATTATTAAGGGAGCTTCAGAATTAAAGGAACATAAAAGTAGGTCAATTCTAATAGTACCCAATGTTAGTTTAGCAACTTTCCCTTGGCTTAAAGGTCTACCTCACCCTGAACTCTTTGATGATCATTTTCCTAATATCCCACCAAGTTATAAAGGGATAAATTAGAACAAATTTGAGTTCTTCCTATATTCTTATCAATTACAAAACTGGTAATCCAACGTGACGAGCAAATAAGCCTCAACCCGATGACAATCTTCGCAACAAAGGTACTGAAAATACACCTCTGACGGGTTAACCTGAACAAAATCTGGTAAAAAAACATTCCCTTTCCCCAGATAATCATCCCTTAGACTGTCTTTGAGGCAACGTTGTGCTTTTCCCACATAAAGCATAGAAGCCGGTTTCATTTGTTTAGGGTTATCTCGATAGCGAATCAGATAAACACCTCGGAGAGATTCTGGCACTCGCTCAATTTCCCTGGGATGGAAGTTTGATAAAGGACTCCATGCCAGGTTTTCGAGAGGTTTTCCGATAATTTCTTCCATCAACAGAGATGAGAAGGGATAATTATCCATAATCCTTTACGCCTACAGACTCAAATTCCCATAACTACGAATGATCCCAATCTCGTTTGATTCCGGTACGCTTGTTGAGGAATCGATCGATGGACATAGCTGCAATACAACCATCTCCGGCCGCCACAACTGCTTGCTTGAAGGGGGTATTACGAATATCTCCAATGGCCCATACTCCGTCTACATTGGTTGCCATCATCTCATCCACTTTAACCCCACCATTCTCGTAGAATTCGATCTGAGGACCGACATAATCGGTTATTGGTTTTGAGCCACTTTGATAGATAAAAACCCCCTCCACGGACAAGGAAGCCTCTTCTGAGACTCCTTTGGTTTTCATTAAAATATTAGTGACCCCTGCTTGGTTCCCTTCCACAGAAACCAACCGAGTCAAATTCCAGTGCTTGACATTTGATTGATCTAACAATTGTTGAACATGAATATCTTCGTGTTGCGGATCTTTGTAGGTTAGCCAGTGGACAGTAGAAGCAAATTTAGTCAAAAATTGAGCCTCTTCTACTGCTTCGGTGTTAAACCCGTACACAGCAACTTCTCTTTCTTTGTAAAAGGCTCCATCACAAGTGGCGCAATAGCTGACACCCCGACCTAAAAATTCCGATTCCCCTCTGAGAGAAGATGTCCGACCCATAGCTCCTGTAGCTAGGACTAGCGATCGCCCGACAAAGGTTCCCTCTGGGGTATAAACCTTTTTCATCGGACTGTCTACGTCGATCCCAAACACCTGCGCTCGCTGATAGGTGGTTCCAAAAGAGATAGCTTGCTCCCGCATCATGTCTAGCAATTCACCACCGCTAATATCCCCTGCTATCCCTGGGTAGTTGGCAATTTTGTGGGTAATTGCTAAGGCTCCCACTGCTGGGTTTTTGTCTATGATTACTGTTTTTAAGTCTGCGCGAGAGGTGTATAACGCACAGCTACACCCTGCTGGTCCGCCACCAACTATAACCACATCAAATTCGTAAGTTTCCAAAATCTACGTTCCTCAAGGATGACATCTACGAACTCCATAGATTTATACTATAGAGCAAAACAAAAATTTCCCCCACACTTACTTAATAACATAAATTCTGATCAACTCAACCGAAAAGTGGTGTCGAGGGAAATTTATTCTGAGAAGGTGAGCAAAAACGCTAAGTTTGTTTGAGCTTTGAGTGCATGGGGGGCGTGTGCTGGCATCACAACAAATTGTCCTGATTCTAGCTCAATTTCCTCCCCTTCCAAGGTCAAAACTCCCTTTCCTTCGAGAACGTTCATTGTAGCATTTCTGGTTGCAGTATGTTCAGAAATTTCTGTCTCGGCTGCCAGACAAAACAGGGTGTATTGACAAGAACTGTCTTTGAGTAACACTTTGCTTAATATTCCTGCTTTGGGATATTCGATGGCATCTTGCAATTGTAGATGTGAGGAGGTAAGGGTGAGTAAGGTAGTAGTCATAGTAGTATTCTAGGGACGCTTAGCGCACAAAACAATGTATCCGAGTTCATTTTGATGATCTTGAAAAACTTGACGCATTCTCAAGATTCTTTCTCTGAGTTGGGGACGAGTCAAGGCATTCCAGGCAAATTTCATTGTGCCGAACCACCCTTCGTCTTTGAGCATTTGTTCTAAAGTGAGCAGTCCCATTGCACCCATTTGATGGCACTCTACTTCTAGTCCTGCGGTTTCACAAGCTTGAACCCACTCTATTTCGGTGAGAGGGTTAGCATTGACCCGAATAGCAGAGGATAGTGCCTGACAGATTTCGGTTTTTCGGTGGCCGATGAGGAGTTCATGGGAGAGAAAGTATCCCCCAGGTTTGAGGCGATCTCGTACCCCTTTGAGAATTTTCGCTTTACCTGCCGGAGTTTGCATGGTTAAAATTGCTTCTGCTAAAACAAAATCAAATTCCCCTTCAACTCGATCTAAACCAAAAATATCACCTTCTATGACCCTAACTTGATCCGTAACTTTAGCTGTGGCAATATTTTCTTGAGCTATCTCTACACTCTCAAGGTTTCTTTCAATGCCAGTAACCTCAACCTGGTGTTGTTTGGCTAGGGCGATCGCACTATGACCAAAACTGGCGGCTAACTCGAGTACCGTATCTCCAGGTTGGAAATTTGCTGATGTAAATAACTGCTCTGTTGCGGCTCGTCCACCGGGGCGCAAAATCTTTTTCCCTGCCTTGGCTAAAACCTGATGTCCAGGAGCCGTTTGCCAGTTTAATGCTGTTTGTGACATAATTTTAACCACCTTGCAAACTAATGAGAATTATTCTTAACAAGATGGTAATGCAGGAATTAGGAAACCTGGTTGAGTTTTCTTTTCTTTTAAACAATTTATCTTGACAAAAAAAATCCCAGACAATTTAATTCTGGGATTTGTTGGGATTAAGAAATCGGTTTTTGTTTTAGGGAATGGTTAATTGTCGTTATTAGACTGCAGCTAAGGTTTTTTCCATGTCGCTGGAATATTCACCTAAACTAGCGGCACTGTTACACTTGGCTCTTTTGAGAAGACGAGCTTGAGCTTCGCTGATACGACTGGAATCTCCTGCCCAATAATCCAGTGCAGGTTGTTGAATGGCACGAGCATAAGAGAAGGTAACAGGCCAAGGACACTGATCCCCAAACATCTGATTCATGACGTTGAGATGAGCGGATGCTTGTTCTTCTGACTGCCCCCCAGAAAGAAAGGCAATTCCTGCCACTGTAGCTGGTACATTTTTCAACAGACAACTAATAGTGGCTTTGGCTACTTCTTCAACAGTGGCTTGTTGAGAGCAACTCTTGCCGGAAATAACCATGCTTGGCTTCAAAACCATCTGATCGAAGGCTACATTTTGTGTGTATAGCTGGTTGAACACTTCATGAAGGGTCTCATCGGTTACATTCCAACACCGCTCTAGGGTATGATCTCCGTCGATTAACACTTCCGGTTCAACGATGGGAACTAAACCCCCTTCTTGACACAGGGCGGCATAACGGGCTAGGGCGTGGGCATTGGCTTCGATACAACCCCTGCTGGGGATTCCGTTGCCAATGGTAATTACTGCCCGCCATTTGGCAAAGCGCGCCCCCATACTGTAATACTCAGCGATGCGATCTCCTAAGCCATCGAGTCCTTCTGTTATCTTTTCGTTGGGACATCCTGCTAAATCTTTAGCACCTGTATCTACTTTGATACCTGGGATCATTCCTGCATCGGTAATTATTTTTAGTAAGGGGACTCCCTCTGGGTTTGACTGACGAATGGTTTCGTCATAGAGAATCGGACCACTGATGCAGTTGGAGAGTTCTGGGGTTTGCAAAATCAGCGAGCGATAAATTTGCCGATACTCTTCGGTTGTGGGAATGCCTAGCTTATCAAATCGTTTATTGCAAGTGCCGTTACTTTCATCCATTGCAAGAATCCCTTTTCCTTTGGCTACCATTCCTTGTGCTGTGGCTTTAAGTTCTTCCGCATATTTACTCATGACAATCTCCTAAAAATGTTTAAGTTAAAATTGCTACTTATTGAGATATACTATCAATAATAAAGCCTGTCAAGAAAACTTTTTTCCAGATCACTGCCCTCTGATACGGCAAATCATTTCCTACTATTGCTGTTACAAATCTTATACAGTCTAGGTTTAAAGGAGTTGAGTCGGTTTTATTTTTCTCTAGAGTCCAAGGCAATCCATAAGAAAAATTCAACACTGTCTCTTGTCTTTATTGAGAAATATTATGAGTTATTATATCAATCGAGGCCATCTATGAACGCAACCACCCACGCAGTCACCTTTGAATTAACCCGTAAAATTGCTCAGTTAGGAGTTTTGTTTCGAGCGGAGTTTCCTGGAGCTGAGGTAGATTTAAACCCTTGGTTAACGGATACAGACACCCAATGTTGGATTGATCCTCATTCCATCGATTTAAGCTTTTATTTTCCTCAACAACATCAGGGGTTGCAATGTAACTGTATTTTGCTGGAGGTAAAATTCTCTCAAGAGCTTATAGATCCAGATTGTCAGCTCAACGAGATTAAAGCTCATGGTTTTAGTTACGGTCAACTTCAGTGGTCTTTTGACAGTCATAGAGGGGATTTTATGGGAGAATTTGCCCCTGATTTTGGATATCAGGGTATTTTTATTGGTTTTGTCGCTAAAGTTTTCCAACTATTTAATCGTTCCATCGTTAACCGTTGAATGGGGAATGAAGTGTCAGTAGAACGCAAACATCTTAGTTGAGGCTGTGGGGTCGCTCCTTTACCGGCTCCCTGCTCCCTGCTCCCATGCAATCCCAACTAGGATCTTTGTGAGCTACTGAGTGTGTTACGGTGTCAACTTCACAAAAGCTTTTGATTCAAAACTTACTTTTAAGATTACAATGCGGTCAATGCCGACATTATTGAGCAATCTTAATAGGAATTGAGAGATATGGGTGAGTTAGAGAAAATATCAGTGGGAGTTATTGGTGCTTCGGGATATGGTGGAGTCCAATTGGTGAGATTATTACAAGACCACCCTCTGATCAAAATCGCCTATCTGGGGGGTAAAGACAGCGCAGGTCAGAGTTATGGCGAAATATATCCCCATTTAAGCCATGTAGTAAATCTAAACGTCGAACCCATTGATGTTGAGGCCATCGCCTCCCGTTGTGAGGTGGTGTTTTTGGGACTACCCAACGGCCTTGCTTGTGATCTGGCTCCCTCGTTAATAGAGAAAGGATGTAAAGTATTAGACTTATCTGCTGATTACCGTTTCAGCAACCTAGACACCTACAGCAGTTGGTATAATAAAGATCGTAGCGACCTCGAAACAGCCAAAACCGCAGTTTATGGGCTTCCAGAATTATACCGCGACGACATTAAGTCCGCTTCTTTGATCGGTTGTCCTGGATGTTATCCCACAGCTAGTTTAATGGCTTTATCACCTTTGCTAAAACAAGGACTAATCTTACCAGAAACCACTATCATCGATGCTAAGTCTGGAACCTCTGGAGGAGGAAGACAAGCAAAAACTAACCTCTTACTAGCAGAAGCAGAGGGATCATTCGGAGCTTACGGGGTAGCAAAACACCGTCACACCCCAGAAATTGAACAAGTTTGTTCTGATTTAGCAGGTCAGGAAGTAAGAGTCCAGTTTACACCTCACTTACTGCCTATGGTTCGGGGTATTTTGGCGACGGTTTATGCCACCCTCAGAGATCCGGGGCTTGTTAGAGAGGATTTATTGACCATTTACAGTGCTTTTTATCGTTCCTCTCCTTTCGTCAAAATTTTGTCTAATGGGATGTATCCGCAAACAAAGTGGGCTTGTGGAACAAATTTGTGTTACCTTGGCATCGAAACAGATCCACGTACCGATCGCGTGATTGTTCTTTCTGCGATCGATAATTTAATCAAGGGACAAGCTGGACAGGCGATACAGTGTCTTAACATTATGATGGGATGGCAGGAAACTTTGGGTTTACCACAACTAGCTTTTTATCCTTAATAATTTGTGATCATTTAGCTATTACCTAGTATTCTATTTTGAGCAAATGTATTAGTTTATTGGTAGAGTACATTTGAATTTACGTTGACAAAAATATAAAAATGTAGTTCTAACCGCAAAAACGATTTTTTTGGTAACATAATCTAAAACAGAAAACACATCTACAGCAATGACAACAGAAATAATCGAAAAACCGTCTTCATCCACTTCTACGGTGCGAAAACCAGCCCCTCGGTACCGAGTTTTGTTGCATAACGATGAATTCAATTCTATGGAATATGTAGTTCAGACTTTGATGCAAACTGTACCCAGTATTACCCAACCTCAAGCAGTAGATATTATGATGGAAGCCCATACCAATGGTACAGCATTGGTTATTACTTGTGCCTTAGAAGTAGCCGAATTCTATTGTGAAACTCTCAAAAATCATGGTTTAACCAGCACTATTGAACCAGACGAATAACAAAATTAAAAATCTACAAAACCGAGAACACTTATCTAAATGTTTTCTATAATTATTATTAATTCCAACTAAAGCAAAGCTTTGAATCCTTGAAAACTAATCTTACCAAAATTGCTAATTACCCAGTACCTTTACGACTGGGAATTTTTATAATTATTCTCTTAATTGTGTGGCTTCCTGTAGCCATTCCTGTTTATTTCCTGTTTAAAAATGATCCTAATTTGACTACCATTGTCACGATGGCGATATTATATCTTGAATTTGTTGGTTTATTATTTATTTGGAATAAGAAAGTTTATAATGTTAATTTTTGGTGGAGGGATTATGGCTTAACTTTTACCCGAAAAAATGGAGTTGAATTACTTAATGGTTTGAGTTTAGGTTTAATTTTTACTTTTGGATTATTCTTTGTGGAAGCAATTTTAGGTTGGGTTAAATTTGTTCCACCTAGTACTAACTTCACTCGCATTATTTTTGAAGGTTTACTGAGTGCTTTAGGTATTGGTTTAGCAGAAGAATTATTTTTTAGGGGATGGTTATTAGAAGAACTAAAAAAAGATTATTCTCGCACTATTTTTGTTGTTACCAACGGACTTATTTTTGCAATCTTGCACTTTCTTAAACCCATCGAAGAAGTTATCAGGACATTTCCTCAATTTCCAGCTTTATTTTTATTAGGTGTTACCTTAGTTTGGGCAAAAATTGGACATAGTAACCGTTTAGGAATTTGCATTGGACTACACGGGGGTTTAGTTTGGGCATATTACATCATTAATGTTGGTAACATCGTTGATTATACTGGTCAAGTTTCTACCCTTGTTACTGGTATTGATAATAATCCTCTTGCTGGAATTATGGGGTTGATAGGGTTAGGTTTATTAAGTTTATTGATGAGCATTGGTGACAACTTAAGAAAATAATGCAGATATCAAGAGACTGGAGTCTAGACTAACTCCCTCCAAATCATACCGTACAGTCTAGTCTAGTCTCCACGAGGATGTGAAAAATAAAGAGATGATGAGGTAAAATTAGTCAATAAAATCTGGTCAAGTAGTCAAAGGGATGATTTTGAATGGACTGGGTATGATTTCTCAACCTATGAAACTTATTTCCCAAGTTTTTTGAAGATAAACCCACTGAACATTTATTAGGAAAAGAGATAAAAGCGGAATATTTAAACGATGATAAAATTGGCAGAGTAATGGACAAACTTTATGAAAAGGGCTTGTCATCTATCTTCCTAATGATTGCTTTAGCTGTTGTTCAAAACTATCAATTGTTAACTAACTTTTCTCATCCAGATTCCTCTTCATTTTCCGTTCATGGGAAGTATTTAATCAATAATTTAATATCATCACAACAAGAAGAAGAAAAAAGTGAAGATCCAGAAGATCCAGCACTAATTACTATAATAAAGGGTTATTCCCGTGACCATAGACCAGATTTGAAGCAATTTATTATTGATTTAATCGTGAGTGGAGATGGTGGAATTCCCCTATTTTTAAGAGTAGCCGATGGGAATGAACAAGATAAAGTTGTTTTTGGAGAAATAGCAGTTGAATATAAATCAATGATCGATTTTGAAACAATGATTGTTGCTGATAGTGCTTTATATACAGCTAAAAATCTTCAATTAATGTCATCACTTAAATGGTTGTCAAGAGTTCCTTTATCTCTGGGAAAAGCTAAAGAATTAGTTAACAATGTTTTAGAGAAAGAACTAACTCAGAGTTCAATAAAAGGATATTCATGGAAAGAAGAATTAATAACTTATGCAGAAATTAAGCAAAGATGGTTATTAGTTGAGAGTCAAAAAAGAAAAGAATCGGATTTGAAAAAACTTTCCGAGAGAATAGAGAAGGAAAAAGAAAAAGTGGATAAAGATGTAAAGTCATTAATGAAAGATAAATTCACTTCTATGAGCGCAGCAATAGAAGTAGCTAATCGATTTTCTAATAGTTTCAAATACCATCAACTTACCAATATACAAGTTCAAAAAATTGAAGTAAAAAATAAGAAAAAACAAATAAAAATAAAACATAAACTAACTACAACTCTTGAAATTAATCAAGAAAAAGTTGATGGGAAGAAAAGGAGAGCCGGACGATTTATTTTAGCCACAAATGAACTACAAGACAGTTCATTAAGCTCTGATGATATCTTGATTAAATATAAAGAGCAACAAGCAGCAGAAAGAGGTTTTGGTTTCCTCAAAGATACCCCGACCCACCTTGAATTGAATTCAAGGTGGAAATTTGAGTCTGCCCATGAAACTATTTTTTAGCCTAGCTAATATTAGTTAGGAGTGATTGCCATGTAGTGAAAAAATCTTGAGTAGTTTGTTTGCGTTAACTCTCAGACAACCTCGATATTCATGTTCAGGTTAAATTTTTGGCTTTGCTGAATAAAAGCTTAATCCTAGCAAACAATGAAGATATTGGTTATTAATGTTAGTGAAAATAACGGGAAAAACTGTAAGAGTTTACTAACTGTTTTCATTTTCCTTTTAATAATAAAAATAAACATTAACGTAACTGTCACCAAAAGATCCTATTGATAGTGATTCCCTATGAGTTCATGGTCAATTTGCTAACCTGAGTTCGGAGGGCGCAGTTAAGTCTTTTTTGACGAGATGACAAGTGTTTGAGAGTCCTAAACTGGACAAATTTTCTTGCATCGAACTCAGGTTGCTCAGGTTACTAACACTTCGTAAAATCTTCACTACATGGGAATCACTACCTATTAATTAGTTAACGGTGGAACATTCCGGCTCATTAAGCATATTCACACGACGAATATTAGCCCCTAATTTTCGCAATTTCCCTTCTAGGTTATCGTAACCCCGATCGAGATGGTGTAATCCTTGGACAATAGTGGTTCCCTGTGCAGCTAAGCCAGCCAACACCAAAGCGGCTGAAGCTCGTAAGTCAGTAGCCATAACTGGCGCACCAGAGAGAAAAGGAACCCCACTCACTAGGGCAACATTCCCCTTAACTCGAATATCAGCCCCCATGCGTTGCAACTCAGCTACATGACGCAAACGATTTTCAAACACAGTTTCTGTTACCATGCTACTGCCTTCGCTTAGGGTTAATAATGCCATAAACTGGGCTTGCATATCTGTAGGAAACCCAGGAAAAGGTAGGGTTTCTATGTCCGTTGCTTTTAGAGGTGCGGGAATGAGTCGTATGCGATCGCTACCTTCAATTATTACCTGAGGCCCCATTTCTCCTAATTTAGCAATGACAGAGGCTAAATGTTCAGGAAAAACTGGGCTAAGACTGATTTCAGATTGGGTAATGGCTCCTGCAATCAAAAGGGTTCCTGCTTCGATGCGATCGGGTATCACACAATAATCCGTACTATGAAGCTTCTCTACTCCAGAAACAACAATTTTATTTGTTCCAGCTCCCTTAATGTTTGCCCCCATGGAGCGACAGAAATTAGCTAAATCAGTAATTTCAGGCTCTTGGGCTGCATTTTCGATGATGGTTTCGCCTTCCGCTAAAGTAGCCGCCATCATAATGGTTTCCGTTGCACCAACGCTAGGATAGTCGAGATAAATTTTAGCTCCCTGTAGTCGTTGACGACTTCCTCTCACACAAGCATGGACTACACCGTGTTCGATACGAACATCCGCTCCCATAGCTTGCAATCCTCTTACATGGAGATCCACCGGTCTTGCACCAATAGCACAACCCCCTGGTAACGGTACACGAGTCATCCCTAAACGAGCAAGCAACGGACCAATAACAAAGAAACTAGCTCGCAGTTGAGACACTAGCTCATAAGGGGCTTGATCTTGTCCGATGTGTCGAGAATCTACATCAATAATATTACCATTTCTCTTTATTTTCACGCCAATGGCTGACAAAATTTGAGTCATGCGCTTAATGTCTGCCAAAGAAGGAAGGTTTCGTAGGCGACAGTCCTCTGAGCAGAGGATTGCTCCTGCCATTAGTACTAAAGCGGAGTTCTTTGCCCCACTAATATTAACCTCACCCTTTAAAGGGGTTCGCCCCTGAATTTCTAATACTGATTGTTGTTCTTCTAAAGGAATTGTCATAGATATATTTATAAGATAAGAGCTTTTTCTGGGCATAAACCCCAAAACTATCAATTTTTTATAGCTTTGGAATAAATTCGCTTTCAATGTAACTTGAATGATTAAAAAAGTCTAGGTAAAGTTCCGTTGTTGTCTCTGTCCTCTCCACAACCCCAGAATTCATTGAGACATTGATTAATGTCAGCAGTAATGATATGATTTAGAGTTATGGATAAAAATGCGGGACTGGCGGAATTGGTAGACGCGCTAGATTCAGATTCTAGTGTCCTTTCGGACTTTCGGGTTCAAGTCCCGAGTTCCGCATAAACCATTGCACCTTTATTAACCTCAATGATTACGAGTATTCGGAATCCTCTAGTCAAGCAGATTCGTAGACTACATCGAACTAAAGGACGACGAGAAGAGAATCTTTTGCTTTTAGAAGGTACTCACTTAGTGCAGACGGCTTATGAGGCGAATTGTTCCCTAATCACCTTATGTTACACGGAACAATGGCGCGCCCGTTATCCACAACTATGGGAAAATGTATCTCAACGGGTTACACGCTCTGAATTAGTTTCTGTGGAAGTTTTGGGGAGTATGACTACCACCATCAATCCTGATGGTGTGGTGCTAACATCTTTATTTCAACCACCTACTGAGCCAAAAATTAGGGATTTTAACTTAGGATTAATTATAGAAAGGTTACAAGATCCAGGCAATTTAGGTACTATTATTCGCACGGCAGCTGCTACAGAGGTAGATGGGATTTGGTTAAGCGATGACAGCGTTGATATTGACCATCCAAAAGTGTTAAGAGCTTCTGCTGGTGCTTGGTTTCAGGTTCCTATGTTCGTAAGTTCAGATTTAACAAATGTGGTTACAAAATATAGAAATAATGGGGTAAATATTGTAGCAACTTTACCCAATACTACTCGTACTTATTGGCATTCACAACTAACAAAACCGACATTAATTTTAGTTGGTAATGAAGGCTCAGGATTGTCAGATTCCTTAGTATCTTTAGCAAACGAAATAATAAGTATTCCTTTGGGCGAAGGGGTAGAGTCTCTGAATGTTGCTATTGCCACAGCATTGATATTATACGAGGCAAAACGACAAGAAATATTTAAAGTTATCAGTGAGCAGTGAGCAGTGAGCAGTTATCACTTACCACTGTTTCCGGTTCCCTGCTCTCTAAAGTGATAACCTTTCGTAGCTCATTATGCTTTGACACTCCCCACGAATATAATTCGGGGGATTCTTGGTTCACTGACTC
>NZ_JARVCN010000432.1:0-2397 GCF_038442745.1 Crocosphaera sp. Alani8 | reverse complement strand
TAATTGCTTATTTTTTTGTTTTGTTTTTTCTTCATGAATAATGCAGGCTAGAACAAGCCATTGAAGCTGCGTCGAGAATCAGTCAATCTTTTAAACAATTCTCTATCATTTATCAAGAACAAACTATCAACATTACTCTGAGTATTGGTATCGACAGTTATGGATTGGGAGACAAAAACCATGTCAATGCTTGGAAAAGGGCTGATTGGGCTTTATATCAAGCAAAAAACAACGGCAAAAGCGGATTTTTCCCTGTTCAGATTGAACTGGAGGAAGACAAGACTATTCAGAGATCCCCCATTCAGATAAACTAGAAGTTTGCAAAATAATTGTTGATGTAGATTATTGAAAATGGCTGTAGGAAAAGTTATCATTGCAGGTAATTGGAAAATGCACAAAACTCAGGCCGAATCCCTAGAGTTTTTAACGGTATTAAAATCAAAAGTAGAAGAGACAGACGAAAACCGAGAGATCGTTCTGTGTGTCCCCTTTACTGCCCTTAGTGTGCTTTCCAAAAGCTTGCATGGGGGAAAAGTTCGTTTGGGGGCGCAAAACATCCACTGGGAAGATCAAGGGGCTTACACTGGTGAAATTTCTGGTCTGATGTTGACAGAATTAAGTGTGGATTATGTGGTGATCGGTCACAGCGAACGCCGTCAATATTTTGGAGAAACAGACGAAACTGCTAATTTACGGGTTATTACAGCTCAAAAACACGGTTTAACTCCCATTCTCTGTGTAGGAGAAACCAAGCGACAACGGGACGCTGGAGAAGCAGAAACGGTTATTATTAATCAGTTGCAAAAAGGCTTAGTAGATGTAGATCAAAGCAACTTAGTCATTGCTTACGAACCTATTTGGGCTATCGGAACTGGAGATACTTGCGATGCAACCGAAGCCAACCGTATTATTCAGATTATTCGTGAGGTATTATCCAACAAAAATGTCACTATTCAATACGGGGGTTCCGTTAAACCTAACAATATTGATGAAATTATGGCCCAGTCGGACATTGATGGGGCTTTAGTTGGGGGAGCAAGTTTAGATCCGGTTAATTTTGCTCGCATTATTAATTATATATAATGTTTTACGGTTGTGGGGGCTAACAAAAGTTAGCCCCTATTTTTTGATTTCATACTAATTAGAATCATGAATTATTTGAACATTCGAGATAGTATTTTTGACTGGGAAAAACGCACTTATTTGATGGGGATATTAAATGTAACTCCCGATAGTTTTAGCGATGGAGGAGAATTCAATAGCATAGAAAGCGCACTAGAACAAGCTAAAAATATGATCGATTGCGGTGCGGATATTATTGATATCGGGGGACAATCTACCCGCCCTGGTGCTGAAGAAATTTCCCTAGAAGAAGAGTTAAAACGAGTGATTACTGTTATCAAAAAATTACGTCAAAATAGTTCTATTCCTATTTCTATTGATACGACAAGCTCTAAAGTTGCAGCCGCCGCTATTGAAGTAGGGGCAGATATTGTTAATGATATTTCTGGGGGAACCTTTGATAAAAAAATGTTTTGCACTGTAGCTACTTTACAGGTTCCTATTATTATCATGCACATCAGAGGAACTCCCAAAACTATGCAACAAAAAACGGATTATAATAATTTACTTAATGAGATCATTGACTGGTTAAAGGTTCAAATTAATTTAGCTATCAAAGCAGGTATTTACAAGCATAATATTATTATTGATCCTGGAATTGGTTTTGCTAAAAATTACGAACAAAATATAGAATTATTAAAGAATTTATCTCGCTTTCATAGTTTAGGCTGTCCCATATTGTTAGGGGTTTCTCGTAAAAGTTTTATTGGACACATTTTAGAAGAAAAAGATCCTAAAAAAAGGGTTTGGGGAACCGCAGCAGCTTGCTGTCATGCGATCGCATCTAAAACCAATATCTTAAGAGTTCATGATATTTCAGAAATGAAAGATATTATTAAGGTTGCCGATGTTTTATGGCGTTAAAATTTAAGATTTTTAATTATTTAACTTAAGTTACTTTACTTTCTAACCAAAGATTAAATCTAACAATGGCTTCTTTTACTTTTTCAGAAGAAGCTATTATCTTATCAGCTAAGACAAGCACTTGACCTGCTTTGAGTTTAACTTGATAATTATGGCGAACTAAATGACGAAATTTTCGGTATTCATCTAATTCTAATAATAAAGAACCTTGCCATAAAGGAGGGCGGTTATTACCTCCAGTATCAGCCATTTGGCGCAATAATTGTTCGTGCCAATTTTCCCCTTTTGGTAAACTTTCATCTAAAGTGACTGCTACCCTTTCACTCATTTTTTCACATCCCGTATAAACATCAACAATATAATACCAAATCCGCTCTTTTTAACCCCCTTATAAAACCCTTTACTAATAGA
>NZ_JARVCN010000431.1:0-2400 GCF_038442745.1 Crocosphaera sp. Alani8 | reverse complement strand
ATTTTGCTTTCTTAGTCAAGTACATTTTATACCATTTTAGATGAGCTTACCCTGTAGTTAAATCGTCAATAATTAGTAATAGATAAAAATCACAGACTGTTATTGGAGTCAAATTCCCATATTCCTGATTGCATAAGGCTTTCAGGCTTTTTCTCAATTCTTTCATGAATAATGCAGGCTAGGTCATCGTGAGAGACAGTGATATAGTTGTCGCCCTGCCTTGTAATGGTAAAGCCAGAATTTTCAAGGGTGGTAAGGATCTCGTTACGGTTTTGGATCTGTCCATTCTCAATGTAGCCCGTCAAGTAGTTGGTGATCATCTTACGGGCATCATCCCGTTTAAGGGGTTTTTGACCATTGAGTTCTAGGCGATGGTTTTGGGCATCGATTAAAGCTTGATAACCAGGATAGTAAGTTCTAGCCCGTTGGGGGTCGTTGGGACTTGCCCATCCTTGAAAAGTATTCCAATAATCACGCCAAGGTTCAAAGTATTTATTAGAGCCTGGGGGTGCGATGTTTAAGCTTTTGCCACTGGTTAATTCAACTCTAGGGGTAACAAAGTGTAATTCCACCCGATCGCTCCCCGTGTGAGTGTGTTTGACCCATAAGATGTCGTATTGGTCAGGTTCTAGACCAGCAAAGGCCGTGTCTTCAAAGGAATTGATGACCGCTTCAAGTTGTTCGTTGGTGGGGGCATCAGATGCAGCAAAGGAGATCACACCACTTGTATATTTATGTTTGAAGTCTAACGAATCAATTACATTGATGGTTTGTTGGGGATTGCCTTTAAGGAGTTCGGGTGAAGGTTCTCTGATAATACCTTTAGCATCAGTTTCTTTGAGGATATATTCAACTGGACCGGCTCCTTTGCCTGTACCGCGATCAAAGAATTTAAGCAGCATCGTTAATCCTTTTTGAGTTTATTTAGGGATTGTTCAATGAGTCTCAAGGCTTGTATAATCTGTACAGCTTCGGCGGTTGACTTATAAGTATTTGCCCACCTAGCTATCTGATTGAGATTATTACCGATGCGAACGATTTGTCGAGTTTGTTCTTTAACTAAAGACTTGTCTGCTGCTGTCCAGGTTTTCGTTCTGGAGATAGCTTGTCGTATCAGATTAGAGAGCGTCATGCCGACAAGATCGGCTTTGTTTTGCCAAGCCAACTTTTCGGATTGGGTGACTCGAAGGGTGATAGTAGTATCGCGTTTATCAGTGGTCATTTTCTCGAAAATAAAACAAATTTCTTTTCCCATCTGCCCGTTGGGGGTTCCAGGGGGTATCCCCCTGGACAGCTACTCTGTAAGGACTTTTGGCTAGTATAGCCAAAATGTCCTTGCATAGAGTACGCTAGCTTCCCTTTCGGGAAGAACACCCACTAACACCCTAGATGGGAGCCAAATCGGTCAAATCATACAGCTAGGGGGGTAAAAAAAGCCCGTTACTAGATGTAACTGGACGTTACTAGACGTTACTAAACGTTGTTAGGTGTTACGATACGTCATCGATTTAGGGTCGGATTGGGGTCAAAAACAGGGTAGGGATCACTTTTTTGATGACGATTAGTGACGTTGAGTAGAAGTCAGTGACGAATAATGACGAGTAGCGACGTTTAGTGACATTAAATAAATCTAAAGAAAATCGGGGTTTTTTAGAAAGTTGAGAGATAAAGAAAAAAAACCACGGCCTCTGTAACTAAAAAAATGGCAGTGGATGTGTTGAGTGTAAGTCATGAGGAGTGTATGAGCGAAACATTGAATGGGGTCAACTCCATGAGTGTTGAGTCAAAAACGGATCAGCAGGAGCTACCCATTACCCATGAGTCTGAGTCTCAGATGGAAACTGCTGTTAATCATGGTGAGAACGGATATAAGGATCAAACGGGATCAGAAGCGTCTCAAAATACTAAAACCCCTCGGAAGAGATCAAAGGGGGCTAAACCTGGGACACCGCTTAAGAAGGTCACTGTCTGCTTTGATGTGGGGAGTTCTTTAAACAAAATTCTTTATCAAGTAGAAGGATCTGATGTTCAATATATGGTGATGGAACCGGAACATTTGGCGTTACCACCAGAGTCCGTTGCTTCTCTACCTGTAGATTCTGGAATGGGAAGACCTGAAGATAATGCTTGGATTCAGTTTAAGAAGGGAGAAAAGTGCCATGCAGTGGGGCGTGTAGCTGATGATTTCAAAGCGTCTGTGAATTTGAAGACGTTAAAGTGGGAAATCGCTACCCCTAAGATTTTGGGAGCCATTGGAGCGATCGCAGAACGGGAAAAGTTGGGAACCGAGTTCCGTTTAGATTTAGGGGTGTTGCTGCCTTTCGGTGAGATCACTTCAACGGAACAGTTAGCTAACCGCCGAGAAGCCCCGCACTATAAACGAGGGGGATTTATCAAACC
>NZ_JARVCN010000430.1:0-2403 GCF_038442745.1 Crocosphaera sp. Alani8 | reverse complement strand
ATCTTTGTCCCCTAACTTTCGGCGAGTCCCCCCAGACTTTTTGAGAAGCTTCACTCTATTGGTTCTAAGGTAGATTCATCTGAGGTTAACACTTTTTCTTGAGAAGACTCTGATGTGTTCCCTTGTGGAGGATAGATGGGTCTTGGTAGGGGCTTATGTTCCTCTTCGATAGTTGGTTCAGTAATTTCTCTTTCTTCGGTTGTGATGGGGCTAGAAGTCGCTTCAGATAGAGATTGTTTTTCTTCCTCCTCTTCTGCAGAGGAATTTGATTCAGGAATATCCGTTAGAGATGAGGGCTTTTCAGAGTGCAATTCTTGCTCAATGTTTTCACTTTCTTCCTCTTCTTCGACTTCGATTGTCTGAGAAGGAATGTTGCTGGAAATCTCTGTATGTAGAGACTCTTCTAATTCTTCATTTTCGGCCGTAGCCGTCTCTTCTTCCAATACTGTTGAGGATTCAGGGACTTCTTTTTCAGAAAGTTGATGATCATTTTCGGGGTTTTCTTCTGCCACAACATTATTTAGATTTCCATTGCCACTAATGTCCCAGGAAATATTTTTCTTGATTAAAATGGCTATTTTATTTTCTTCTTCTGGGGTTAAATCTTCCGGTTGTCCAGTTAAACCTTTGTAGATTTTAATGTATTCAGCAGCAGAGCGATACCAACTAAAATCTTGGGTCATGCATCGTTGTTGTAGTTTTGTCCAGTCTACTTTAAAGCGGAATCCCTCCCAGGCACGAATCATACAAACTAACAACTCCAGAGGGTCATAGTTATCAAAAGAATAACCAGTTCCTTCTTGGTTCATGGGATCGTAAAAACTGACTGTATCCCCTAATCCCCCCGTACGCCGTACAATAGGAACACAACCATAACGCATGGCAAACAACTGACTTATGCCACAAGGTTCAAAGCGCGAAGGCATCAAAAATACGTCCGATCCAGCAAATATGCGACGGGACAGGACATCATTGTAAAGGATCTGCACCGATACACGACCTGGATAACGGGCCGACAACTGCCACAGCTGATTTTCATAGTAATGATCTCCACTACCTAAAACCACTAATTGGGCTTCGGTATGAGCCAAAAAACGGTCCAACACTTGCAGGATTAAATCAATGCCTTTCTGCTCCACTAAACGAGTCACCATACCCATTAAAAAGGCATCTTGATTGATCTCTAGCCCCGTTTCCTCTTGGAGTCCAACTTTATTGGCTATACGTTTTTCCAAGGTATGAGGGGTGAATTTTTCATAGATAAACTGGTCTTCGGCAGGGTTGTACAGTTCCATATCGATGCCGTTGAGAATCCCTACCAAGTTATGATTAAAGTTGGATAATAAACCATCAAGTCTTTCTCCGTAAGCCGGAGTTTGGATTTGTTGGGCGTAGGTAGGAGAAACAGTGGTGATTCTGCCAGCAAATTTTATCCCTGCAGCTAGAGAATTATCCCCATCCATATACCAAGGACACCAGGTATTATGCTCTAAAAACCCACGACCTGGCCCTTGATAAGCTAAATTGTGGATAGTGAAAACACTTGTAATATCTGGGGTTTCGTGCATCCATAGGGGAATCATGCCAGTGTGCCAGTCGTGGCAGTGTATTACGTTGGGTTTCCAACAATTCCAGGCAAATTCTGCTGCTGCGTTGGAAAAGAAGGTAAACCGCCAGTATTCATCATCTCCGTAAATGCGACGAGGGGAAAAGCTATGGTGTCTCAGTAAATATAAGGGAACATTACTATTGGGCAGGGTCGTTTGATGAATAGCAAAATCTTGAGACATGGCATTTCCTTGCCATATTGGTTCCGAGGGAATTTCTATTTTATCGTCTAAAAATCCGTAATAAGGCATAATAATGCGGACATCATACCCCAATTGATGTAATACTTTCGGCAAGGCTCCGATAACGTCCCCCATTCCCCCAGCTTTGGCTAAAGGAGCAACCTCTGCCCCTACAAATAAAATTCGCATGTCAATACCTTGTGTTCCCTTTTTTGCCACTATACGATTTTGACATACTCTATGGTTAAATAGGGTATTGTTCTATAAGTTTTGCCAGAAGTTTTTACTCCACATAACCAGATGGTGGGTAGAAATTGATTTTTTTTCTATAGTACATACATATCTTATAGAAGGTTTTTTTGTACTATGGAAGTTGTAACTATCACCGAAGCGTCTCGTCTCCTCGAAATAAGTCGTCAACGAATATGGCAACTTATTAATGCTAAACGTATTAAAGGAGCTTATAAAACTCAAAAAGGCTGGAAAATTCCTCTTTATGGCAAAACAAGAATGCCCAAAATTATTCGTGGTCAGCGAGGCTGTAAAGGGAAATGGTTAGTGACACTCCTCCCGACGCTGATCCAGTAGGTACAGCGCGGGCTTCCCTACCTCA
>NZ_JARVCN010000429.1:0-2404 GCF_038442745.1 Crocosphaera sp. Alani8 | reverse complement strand
AAGCCCTTGCCTGGACTAGATTTAGTCGATGCGACATTTTTGCGTCGCTCCCCTTGTAAACTCTCAATGAGACGTAAACAGCCCCGTGTCTGTTTGAATATTGAACCTGAACAATTACCCAGTGAATACCAACGGGTAAAAATTGAAGCTAATCTAACAGAAATTAAGAAAGCTTTGAAAAGTAAGAAACAACTTGATTGGGCTTTCTTTAGTGATAATAAAGAATACAGTTTGATGATTAAGTGATTTTTAATAATAGGAGAAAACAGATGAATTATCCAAGTTGTCCCGTTTGGATTGGAATGATAGAAGAGGAATGTTCTTATTGGACTTCTAATCATAACTGGAGCGGTACTTATTATTATGTAGAGACTTTAGTTTGTATTCCTGCCATGTTAGAGCTTGAATTGATAGAAGAATGGGATACTTTTTTATCAAAACTGACAGAAAGAATAGAAAATAATGATTATTAGCGGAGAAAATTATGAGTAAATATCCTTGGTTATTATTTCACCCAAATATTCCCAAACCGTTACATGGGTTAGCCCCCAGAGTAATCAAAGGTCAGGAATGGTGGAACCAAACAAAACGAGAAGCGAAAGCGAAATTAGGCCAACATTGTTGGGCTTGTGGGGTTCACAAATATGACGCTAAATATCATCAATGGTTAGAAGCTCATGAATGTTATTCTATCAATTATGGTACAGGTAAAGTCAAATATGTAGGAACTTGCGCTTTATGTCATGCGTGTCATAATTATATCCATGATGGGAGAATGCAAATGATCGCTGGTTCTACTAATTTTTCCATAGAGAAATATATGGATATTATTGACCACGGTGAAAGTGTTTTAAAAAACTGGTTTAAGTTAAAAGGTTGGCGTTGGAAAGGTTATAAAGAAGTTTGTGAACCTTTCCGTCCTTATTATGAAGTCTATCCTAATTTACCTCGGTTTTCTGATAAAATAGAATGGGTCAAAGGACTAGGCGAAGCAGAATGGAATGATTATCATTTAATTGTTGATGATCAACGCTACGAGGCCAAACATAAAAGTTATGAAGATTGGTTACGGTTTTATCAAAACTATTAATAATTTTATAGATTTTTGTAGTAATTCCTCTGTAGTAAAATTATTTCCTAAAATCAAGAGTGCAAAGGAATTTAGGGCAGTAATTCCTTTGCACTGGTTTCAACTTAGACAAGGTTTAGAAGGAAATAAAAATATCTTCCTGAACGGATTGATCTGAGGTGTATTTGACACGAGATTGAACGGTGTCGTTGGCATCGAGGAGGGCAATGGTTCCCCCTTTGTTTCGGAACTGAGGAGAATTAGCAATCATACGTAGTGGCAAAAAATCACCAGGTTCAATGATGGTGTCAGTGAGCATAAAAACGAAGCCATTAGGGGCGATAATTTGCCAATTTTCCAAGTTGACAGACTCACTAGAAGCATTGAACAAGGTGATAGTTTCTTTGCCTGTTTCGTCGCCGCTTGGATTGATAAGTGCTGCCGCTATATGAATGAGATCGCCCTTAAATTCTGGCTGTTCTTCAGCCACAAAATCTTTTTTCAATCTACTGCTGCCTGTTCCACGATCACTGGAGTCACCACCACCAGTGTTTGAACCATCACCACCACCAGGGGTTGCGCCGTCCCTCCTGACACTGATGCCAAGAAACTTGGGGAAGAATGTACGAATAGAGGCAGAGTTATTGCTGAGGGTGAATAGCCTCAATTCATATTCGGCATTGTTAATAATGGCGTTTGAACGTCCAACTAAGAGTTTTACCATTGACAATGCAACTAAACCTTCGGGACTACAGCCCACCCAGAAGCCACCAATTGGTTTGTTCAGCAATTGTTTTTTACCTGTTGGGTTGCCGTTATTGTCAAATTCAGGTGCTTCCCAGGTGTAACTTAGGGTAATAACTTCAGGAACCAATATACCCTGATCATTATCATATTCAGACTTTCCATAAGAGATCCTATCCGAAAACTCCATTGTAGAGTTTTTTCCGCCATCATCGAGAAAGTATTTGTACCAAAAGTGGTAACCTCCTAACTCGGTGGGACTCTTATCTGGTTTTTCCCCCTCATCCTTTTGCTCACCAACAAAGACGTGTTCAAAGCCAGAGGCGTTTTTACTCCCTGCGTTACCCTGAAAGAAAAAGGCTTCTTCGATTGCGAGTGCAAATTCAATGTCACTAAGGTCTCTACGTCTATGATTAGCAATAGCTTCTTTGGCAATCTGAATAGGTAAGGTTGGAAGAATAGCTTCAATAAATTTTCGTTCTTCCTCCCTTTCAAAAGAAGATATTTCATCACGCTCGGCAGGATCGAGAGTATAGTTATTAGACCTCTTGCAAAAGTGTTTCATGGTATGATTAAAAGTTATCCATTTTT
>NZ_JARVCN010000428.1:0-69427 GCF_038442745.1 Crocosphaera sp. Alani8 | reverse complement strand
CATCTGCCTATTCTAGCTTATAAAGGGTATAACAAGAGCGGATTTGGTATCAGAAGTCATACTAAATGCAATTTATACAAATTCGGTTCTAAAACCCATCTTATCTTTTAGAAGAGACAGGGGGCAGAAGTTAGATTCTGAGATTCGCCACTTAATTGAAAATCGCTATAATTGCTGTAGTTCCTCGGAATGACAACTAAGAATATGAAAAATATGCTAACTAATTTTGATATTGCTATTATCTGATTGATTCGTCAATATTCATCTTTTCTTGCACTGTTGTTGAGAAATGAGAGACAGTTTCAGGTTGTGATTGTTGCTTATGAAAGAAATTATGCCATTCATACTTCCCTAATAGTACAGCTGCTACGCTTAAAGGAATAAAATAATAAATAGCGCGATAAATTAATAAAGTTCCCAATAGATTTTCAGAGGTGATTAATGGAGCTAATAATAATATCATGACCGTTTCAAAAATCCCCAGTCCTCCAGGAATATTACTGGCTAGTCCAGCTACTTGAGCTAACATATATATTCCAAAAAATTCTGAATAGGACAAAGAAACTGAACCCTGTAAAAGAGTATAAAAAACTGCTGCGGCTAAACACCAATCTAAAGCAGAAATGACCAGTTGAGCCACCGCTAACCTAAAAGGGAGATGGGGAATAATCCATTTACCCACCATTAAAGGTTTTTGACGAATAACTGTTAAAAATAAATAGGCAAGAATAACAACTAGAAAAATAATTCCTAGAGGACGAACAGAAAGAAAAGGGAACTCTATTAATTGGGGAATTGGTAAAGGTTCTTTAATAAAAATAATACTACCCACCACAAATAAACCTAAACAAAATGATAGGTTACAAAAAGCAGAAATTTGGGCGATTTTTGCCACAGAAAACCCCCAAACTGAGTAGAAACGGTAACGAATCATGCAACTACTTAAAACCGCAAAACCCACACTATTACTAATGCCAGAACAAATAATACCCACTAAAGCTTTTTTGGTATAGGGGAGAGTTCGACGAACATAAGTAATTCCTAAACACTCGTATCCCGTCATAATAAAGTAGTTAAGCCCCATTAAAGCGATCGCTAGGACAATGTGACTGTGGGGAATATTCGATAAGCTGTCCCAAAAATTCTCAGCTTGATAGTGTTGTAAGTTATGCTGTATGGTCCACAGGGATAAGGCAAATAGCCCCAAACTCATGGCAGGAGGGAGCCAACGTAAAATAGGATTTTTAGCCATAACAAAAAGTAAAAGGACTTAAAAAATTTCATCTGATACCCTAAAAAGCTAGACCAGAATTGTTGGTAATCGCCTCAAGGCCAGTATTTTTTTAGATTTGAGATAATCCATGATCTGTAATTTCACCGATCTCAATTCCCATAATAAAGGCTATCTATTCTCAAAACGTGATCAATGATCAAAAGATTACGGTACTATTGTTAAGAGTCTTAACTTTTTCCTATAATTTAGTCTCTTTTCTGCCTAATTATCATACAGAATAATCAATGTTTGGTTTAATCGGTCATCTTACAAGTTTAGAACATGCTCACTCCGTTGCTGAGGCCTTTGGATATGGCCCTTATGCTAGTCAGGGACTCGATTTGTGGTGTTCTGCTCCACCCCAATTCGTCGAGGAGTTTCATGTTACCAGCATCACAGGACAAACCATTACAGGAAAGTATATAGAATCCGCTTTTTTACCAGAAATGCTGATGAAGCGACGGATTAAAGCCGCAATTCGCAAAATATTAAATGCAATGGCCTTTGCGCAGAAAAATAACCTGAATATCACAGCATTAGGAGGCTTTTCTTCGATTATTTTTGAAGAATTCAACCTCAAAGATAATAGACAAGTTCGCAATGTCTCTTTAGAGTTTGATCGCTTCACTACGGGAAACACCCACACTGCTTATATAATTGCTCGTCAGGTAGAACTCGCATCAGCGAAACTAGGCATTGATTTATCCCAGGCAACTGTTGCTGTTTGTGGGGCAACCGGAGACATTGGTAGTGCAGTTTGTCGTTGGTTAGATAAAAAAACCGATACCAAGGAACTGTTATTAATTGCTCGCAACAGAGAAAGATTACAACGACTACAAGATGAGTTGGGACGGGGTAAGATTATGGGACTAGAGGAAGCTTTACCCGAAGCAGATGTGATCGTTTGGGTAGCCAGTATGCCCAAAGGTGTAGAAATCAAGGCTGAAACCCTCAAAAAACCCTGTTTAATAGTCGATGGTGGTTATCCCAAGAATTTGGACACAAAGGTGAAACATCCAGATGTCCATATCCTTAAAGGGGGAGTTGTGGAACACTCTCTCGATATTGACTGGAAAATTATGGAAACTGTCAATATGGATGTTCCTTCTCGTCAAATGTTTGCTTGTTTTGCTGAAGCCATCCTATTAGAGTTTGAACAATGGCATACTAATTTCTCTTGGGGACGCAATCAAATTACAGTGACGAAGATGGAACAAATCGGAGGAGCATCTGTTAAACATGGACTTCAACCATTATTAGGTTCCTAACTAAATCGGCAGAGATAGGAGAAAAGGGCAAATTATTTTCATAATAAATAGTCCCTTAAATTCCTCTCTCTGGCTCTGTCTTCTTGTTAAAATTAGAATTTTTCGGGGTTTAACTATGGGAGTGATGGGTTTCATTAGTGATATTTGGTCCAATCTATTAATCTGTGGGGCAGTGTTAATAGTAGTTTCCTTGACACTATCTACAGCTAAACGTCACAAGTCTCATCCCCCTATTTTGAGGGGTCAACATAAACCGATCGCTTGTTTATTAGAAGATATTCCCCAACACTATCTAAAAGGACAATCATATCCCCTAGCTACACCTTTACTCGCTTCTTTAAGCTGTTTATTGGAAGATACCCCGCAAACTGTTTTAAAAGGTCAATTTTACCCCTTAGCCACACCCCTACTCACTCCTTTAAGTTGTTTATTGGAAGATACCCCACAAACTGTTTTAAAAGGTCAATTTTACCCCTTGGCAACTTCCTTGGCTTCAGTTTGGGAAACAGGCTGGTTTTCTTTTTATGGTCAACGTTTAGGACAACCAGGATTTAATTATTGGGAGTGGAGCAATTACCCTTTGCATCAGGAGTTTTCACCTGAATTGGGTTATTTATTACAGTTAGAAGAACCACCAAATCTAGTTAAGTCGGTTTTGGAATCCTTGGCTAGAGATTATCATACTTTTTGGCGATGGGATAAACTGTGTGCCTTCAGGCAATGGCACCAAAAAAGTGCTGACGTTTTAGGCTTAAACTGTCTAAAAAAGATTTATTCTCGTTGTTACGGAATGCCTTGGGAGAAAGTAAAGTTAATAGTTTGGGACAGTTCTTTAGTGGTTGATCCTGTATTAATTGAGCCTACTTCATCGTGGTGGAAAGTGTTAGGGATTACCCAGTTTTCTCCGCCAAATAAGGTTGAACAAGCTTATAAAAATTTGTTGCGATCGTGGCATCCCGATCGCACTGAACATCCTCTAGCTCATCAAATTACTACCCGTGTTAACATCGCTTACGAAGAGTATCGACTGCGTCGTCAAAGAAATACGGAAAGATTGGAATCGATGGGAAAATGGTTTAGTTCTCTGGGATAGAGTGATAAAATTTCTTTCAAATTAAGATGTTGCGAAAGATTCTGGCTTTCTCGGAGTGACTTAAATTAACGGGTGTGACAGGACTCGAACCTGTAACCGACAGCTTAGAAGGCTGTTGCTCTATCCATTGAGCTACACACCCACAACAAGAATCTTATTGTAACTTGTTTTTCCCCCATTGGCCTAAAATTCAAATTCGTTGATACGTTTTTGTAACATTTGGGGAAATTTAGCGTAGTATCGCTTATTCAAAGGTGAAGGATGGGGTAAAGGGAGTAAAGAGACTTGACGCTCATGTTTAGTTCCTTGAAAATCCATGGCCTCAAGGGTTACTTTGAGTTGAGTTTCGTAGCGATCGCTTTGTTTCCAAAATGCCTCTACCTCCTCTTTTGTCCCATAAGGAGTAAACCATTTAAAAGCTTCTGTCCCCAAGGTAACGATCTGAGTTCCTTGCCAATAAATCACCAGTAACTGCTCGATAAATGGACGAAATCGCTCTTTTACTTTGATGGTGTAAGCCTTATTACCAGGGGGTTTATAAGGGACTGTATTGGTTAGTAAAGCTCGATCACAAATGGATTGTAAGTCTTCGGAAGAGGTAGCTTCTCGATCATAAACCCCTTGATAAAATCCCTTCCTAACCATAGTACCGGCTGCACCGATTAAAGGTTGTCCCTGTGCAACCTCATCTCGTCCTAAATCTCGACCAAAAAAGCAAATCTTACTTTCTAAGTTTCCTGCATAGAGTATAGGGTGAGTTGGGTTTTTTTCAACTGCTTCATAAATCGGTATATCGATAGGGAACGTCTCCTTTTCGGCCTCTTGACGAATTTTCTCTATCAAAGTTTTAATCTCGTCCATTACTCCTCAAAACCAATAACTGAGATGACTGTTAACTGAATTTACCCATCTAAATCTCCTTCCATGACCATAGAAAGAGCGGATTTAGCGTTGTCCCGAAATTCTTGAATATTGACTTTTCCTAACAACCAAATGGCTAAAATCATGCCCAATCCTTGAATCACAAAAACTAGGCCGTAGGATAACACAGGAACATTAAACACCATTTTGCCAAAATTTAAAACCACACCACCTAAAACTGTCGATAATCCCCTGGCGATGGCCTGAGCTAATCCCCAAGCACCGATAAAGGTTCCTGCAGTTTCTGCCACTGTTAAATCTAACATGAGACTGGTGGCTCCGGCGGTTATCATTCCTGATGCTAAGCCAAAGAACACTAATCCTGATTTGAGGAGACTTTCGTTAGCATTCACTCCAGCTAAAACGATGAGAACAAAACAACCTACGGCTAAAATACAACCGAGTTTTGTGGTGCGCTGTTTCCCCAAACGAGGAACCACAAAGAAACCTGTCGAAGCGATACCAAAGAGGGTTCCCATGCCAAAAAATGCGTTGAGTTGGGTTGTTTCAGAGATACACATCCCAAATACTTCCCCTCCGTAGGGTTCCATTACCGTGTCCTGCATGAATAAACTAAGGGTTAAAATCAAAATGAAGCTGAAAAACAGCCCCGTTTGACGACTGGTAGTTAAGACGTTTAGAGCATCTTTTAAACCGATTTGATCTTCCCGTTGTACTGTTTGAGAACGCACTCCGAAACGAGAATAACGAGATTCTACCCCCCAAGTGGCAAAGAAACACATTGCTAACACCACCAGAGGCATAATAATAAACACAGGGTTGACGGTTGCTCGTAAGGTGGGAATGTTGGCTATTTTAGCCGTTGCTGTGGGGTCATAAGACAAAATGGCTTGGCCGCAAATTTCAGGGGTGTTGAGTAATTGAGAACTGACGATCGCTCCTACGACAATACCTACCATTAACATAGACCAAACAATGCCAATTAACTGTGAGCGATTGTCCTCATCTGACACATCCACCAACATAGCAGCGAAAGGGGTAGAACTCATACTTAAAGCTAACCCATAACCGCCAAAAATTACTCCTAAAAGAACCGCCCATGCGTAACTGCTGAAACTCCATCCCGTTGCTTGGATACTGCTTCCCAGTTGCCACACCACTTGTAAAGCGACGAATGCTAGAGAAGTAAAAAGAATGGCTCCCATCCACACATATCCTGTGCGATGATACCCTTGAATGGGTTTTGTGTCTGAGAGTTGTCCAAACCATACCCGCGCTGGACTAACAAACTGATACATGGCGATCGCTGTGGCTGCGATCCAGGGTAGTACAGTTAATTCATCGATCATAATGCGGTTGATCACTCCCAAAGTCAATAGGGACATGATCCCTAGTCCCATTTGGAATAAACCTAAACGAAACATGGTTAAGAGCTTTATTTTGGGTAGGGGTTTCTGGGATTTGGAGTTCAGTTTTTCAGGAGTATTGTTAATAGTCATGTTTTGGCTAGTTTTTGAGGGAGGGAACAATTCAAAGGGAATAAACTTGGTAAAACCAAGCCATCTGGGTCAAAGTGATTCAGAATTTAACTGAGATTAGATGACAAGCAAGTTCTTTTTTTTTGTAGCAAAAGAAAGCAAGATCAATAACATTTTTGAACATAACATTATTATATCCTGACAGGATAATTAACAAAGGTATTTGATGGAATCAAAAAAAAGTCAGAAATTTCTAACTTTACCATGCCCTATCCCACAGAAGTTGTTTTTGAGGCGGAACATAAATCTCTATGTATTATTTCTATAGCTAAATTAATAGGGTGCAAGGAAGAAAATTCGACCCTACACCCACATATCTCTAGTTATTTTTGAGAACTAAGAGAAATCATCAAACTCAAACTAGGTTAAAACGTCTAGTTAGTTTCTTGATTTAACTCGGTTTCATTTTCTTGAGGCTTTTCTTCAATTTTTTCCCCATTTTCTTTAGCTTCGTGTTCTTCTAGAAGCTGCACCACTTTTTTACGAATTTGTTGATGTCTTTCAACTCCTTCGTAGGCAAAACGATTGAAATTATTTCTGACAATTTCTGCCTCGATATATTTCACACGATCGCTGGTATTGGGGTGAGTGGATAGCCAAGCAGGGGGACTGTTTTTGTCTTCATTTTCCATCACCACCATTAGGTTGTGGAGTCCATCGGCAGCGTACCCTGTAGCCGCCAGTAATCTCGTGCCAAATAAGTCTGCTTGTTCTTCCATACCGCGACTGTAGCTTAAAATAGCCAGGTTACTAGCAATTCCTCCCACATAGGGAATATAATCTACTACACTGCTTGTTAAAGCCCCTTGGGTCATTTGCTGGAAACCGTGAGAAAGGACGGAATGGGCTAATTCATGGGCTAATAATCCTGCAATTTCTGCTTCTGAAGAAGTTTTGGCGATCGCTCCAGCATTGATAAATATCTTACCCCCTGGCAAAGCGAAGGCGTTAAGATTTTCGTCCATCACCACATAAAATTCGTATTCAAATTCGTCTCTTCCGGCAACTTTAGCTAATTTTTGACCAATTTCTTCTATATATTCTGTTACTTCGGGATCTTCAATCAAAGTGAGACGATTTTTGAATCCTTCGGCATAGTTTTCCCCAATGGCTGACTCTCCTTGTAATAAAAGGTAGCTTGTTTGTATGGTGGAAAGGGGAGCAAAAACGTTCCCCATTAAGGCAGCCCCAACACCACCCATAATGGCATTTCCTACTAAATTCCAGGTCATTTGTTCCTGGAGATCTCCTTGATAACGACCTAAATTTTTATCTGCTAATTCTTTAAATTCGTCCTGTAAAAAATGGTCTTGATTAAACACAGCAAATTGACGGGCAGTTAAGGAAGCTGCTAACCAATTTCCTGCTTGTTCATCTGCTTCTATTTTAGCTTTTACCAGTGGTGCTTCGTTGGGGTACAAATTAACAGCATTTTCTAACACTTCTAAGGCTTCTTGGTGGCGATCATCTTCTTTAAGAATTTCTGCGTATTTGATATGTCCAGGAATGAACTCGGGGTAGTCTTGAGATAATAGTTTTAATGGTGCAATTCGCTTACTTTCATAAACTTCGCTTTCCTGTAAACTTTCTTGATAGAGTCGCCAGTAAACAGTCCCTCCTGGTAATAAGTATTCTGGTTCATAAACCGCTTGAGCTAAGATTTCTCGGTTCAACTCTTCTTCGTTACCAAAGGGTTCTTTTACTTGGCGATAAAATCTTTCTGCTAATAAAGTTTCACCGCATCTGTAAAAATGATCCGCTTTTGCTAGGGCCGGATAATGGGTGATTTCTGCTTGAGAAATTGTTAAAATTTCATCTTCTTTTTCCTCTTCAATTTCCCCGTTTTCTTCTTCAATTTCCCCTGGCTTTTTTAAGGATAATGCGTCGATATTATCCTCAGTATTTTCTGTTGTATTTTCAGCAACTTCTACGGGAGGTACAAGGGGATGTTGAACTTGAGGCGGCGCAGCATCACAACTATGAGTAGTTGCTGTTGTTGTTTCTTCCGTTGATTCTGGCGATTCAGTTTTTATGGTTTCGTCAACACTTGTTTCTACTGGATTAGGTTGTTTTTTTTCTAGTATGGTATTAGAGCGGTTTTCCTCGGAAGTTGTATTGTGATTTTCTGGATGTTCATTCTCAGGTAAATCGGCAATCTCAAAATAATTATCATCTGTAGAACTATTTTCTAGAGTAACATTTTCTTTGAGAAAGGATATTGTATTTTTCTCTATTTCTTGGGACAAAGCAAGGTTAGGAGCCAGTAAGCTAACTAAAATAACAGACAAATACCAGTTAATTTTCATCTTTATAGATTACATTTACAACGAACATTCTCTCTATGTTATAAACGATTTTCTCAATCTTTACGACTTTTAGGATGATTTTAGGTTTTGGGCAATTGGTTTTCTGGGTTCACTCATGGTCACAAAAAGTTTTCTATGGCACTACTGATGATAAGGTAAAACCTTGATAAAATTCCTTCTTATCTGAGAATAATAGTTAAAATCAAAGCTATTAAAAATATTCTAATTAATTTTTCTACTTTCATAACTGATAACTTCGGAAACAAAAAGGAACCCATCTAAAGTCAAATATAATTGTTAAGCTAAAATCAATTATGATTGTATTTGTCATCCAGTCATAAGATAAAGGCACTTATCAGTTACTTATTTAATCATTATGCTAACTAGCAGAAAACTTCAGGACTTGTTAAATAACGTTTCCGATATTCCCTCCCTTCCCCATCATTCAGCCTTGGAAAAAGAGGTTAAAGGCATTTCTACTAACTCCCATTCCTGTCAACCAGGGGACATATTTATTGGTGTACCAGGAACTCGTGTGGATGGGGGTGAGTTTTGGCAAAGTGCAATGGAAGTGGGTGCAGTGGCAGCTATTATTAGTCCTCAAGCTGCTCAAAAATTTCCACCTCAAAACGATTATTGTGTGATTATTGTAGAGGATGTTGCCACTGTTGCGGCTCAAATAGCAGCCGCTTTTTATAACTATCCGGCACAACAACTAAACATGGTTGGGGTAACAGGAACTAACGGTAAAACAACTACCACTCATTTGATCGAATATTTCTTAACCCAATGTCAAAAAAACACGGCATTAATTGGCACATTATACACTCGTTGGTCAGGGTTTGAGCAAACAGCCATACACACTACACCTTTCGCCCCAGACTTGCAACAAAAACTAGCTGAAGCGGTAGTTGCTAATAATGAGTATTGTATTATGGAAGTTAGTTCCCATGCTTTAGTTCAAAAACGAGTTAAAGAATGTTCTTTTGGAGTGAGTGTCTTTACTAACTTAACCCAAGATCATCTCGACTATCATAAGGATATGGAAGATTATTTTGCTGCCAAAAGGTTATTATTTACCCCAGATTACTTACAAGGTAAAGCTGTGGTTAACTTAGATGATTCCTATGGTAAAAGAATAATTGAAAGTTTACAACCCACTCAGGTTTGGACTTATAGCGTTGAGGATACAAAAGCAGATTTTTATACTAGGGATTTAACTTATGAAGCAAACGGAGTAAAAGGAACATTAATCACTCCATTAGGCAACATTCAGTTTACTTCTCCCTTAGTAGGACAATTCAATTTATCTAATGTTTTAGCAGCTGTTGCAACGGTTTTACATTTTGGTTTAGACTTAAAAGAAGTTATGGAAAAATTGCCTAACTTTGTAGGAGTTCCTGGAAGAATGGAAAGGGTAAATATTAACGATAAACAAGATATTAGTGTGATTGTTGATTATGCCCATACCCCCGATAGTTTAGAGAACTTGCTGAAAGCTTCCCGTCCTTTTATTCAAGGTAAAATGATTTGTGTGTTTGGTTGTGGTGGTGATCGCGACCGGACCAAACGCCCTTTAATGGGTCAAGCATCTGCTAAATTAGCAGATGTTTCTGTGGTGACTTCTGACAATCCTAGAACAGAAGATCCTCAGATAATTTTAAACGATGTCTTAACAGGAATTCCTGAAAATGTGGAACCTTTAGTTATTAGCGATCGCGCAGAGGCAATTAAAACAGCTATCCTAATAGCTAAACCTGGAGATGGTGTACTAATAGCAGGAAAAGGTCACGAAGATTATCAAATTCTAGGTACAGAAAAAATCCATTTTGACGATCGAGAAGAAGCCAGAAAAGCCTTAGAATTTCGTTTACAATAGCAAAAAAAATAATGGATAATTATTGTTAATAAATTATCCATTATTTACCCGATCATTGATAATTGTATTACTATCAACCTCAGTTCGATGTAAGTAAATCTATTCTGTCTCAGAATTCAACATATCCATAGCAATATCTAAACTAACTTTCATACGGTTTAAAGAAGAAGCTAACATTCCCATTTCGTCGTTATAAGGATGGACAAATTCTTGACTTAAATCCCCTGTACTAATGCGCTGTGCTAACTGTGCCATTTTCTTAAGAGGATTGGTAACAGAGAATCTTAGGAAAAAGTTAATTAGGAAGATAGCAAACCCTAAACAACCTATCAAAATAACCGTTACAGAAACTTGCAATCTTTTTGCACTTTCAAGAATAGATGTAGCAGGAACTAAAATCATTTGCGCCCCAACAATTTCGTGTAGTTTCCAATTAAAACCATTTTCTCTACCATAGGTGGTTAATAGACTTTGGGGTGCAGCCTCGGGAACACTATGGCATCGTAAACAACTTTCTTTTGAAACCTCTAAAGGACGAGCAATATAGAAAATGTTACCGCTACTAAAAGAACGAAAACCAGAGACTTGATCTAGTTCCCTCTCATTGCGAAACTTCTCAACAATTTTTGCTTCAAAGTCATCGGCTTTATCTCGTAAATTAGTTGGATTTAAAGTAGCTTCTTTGTAGAAAAAGTCTTTGTAACCTCCTTGTTCCCTAAAATATTCAAATACTTCTCTGGCGGAAAAAGCAGGAACAGTTTGGGGTAAAAATTGATAATCTGTTTCTAACCGATCAGCTAATTCTGGATTAATTTTCGTGGTGGTATAATTACGAACAGCACTCATGGTTTCCATTAGAACTAAGGCTTTATCTGTAACGACGCTTTCGGCATTATTGGATAGAATCCAAGATAAAACCCCACCGCTTAAAAAAACAGTAACAACAGCGATGATAGTTAACAAAATGTTTAATTTTGTAGCAATTTTAAGGTTCTTGAGCAAATGATTGTCTTTGATCATAATTTTAGTCTAAAAAGCGTAATAAAAATACGATAAAATATCGATAACCCAACCCATAATTGCAAAAGACTCCGAGACAAAAGCTTAGAAATTGCTGCAACTTAAAAACTCATTATCAACAAACATTAAGAATAGTGCTGAAAATGCAGTTATGGCCTTCTATCAGGTTAGTTTAGGGCTTATCATAATAGCAGTATGCCCAAAAAAAGACTAAAACTTTCATGGTCCCTTTGAGCAAACCCAAAGAATAAAGAAAATGTTGTCAGGTTAAGTTTTGTTGATTACTAAAATGAAAGTTCCCCGTTTGTTTACGGTATTGATTGTCTTTATTTTGTTCGGTTGTCAACCAAGACAACAGTTTCCGGCTCGTATTGTTTTAGGAGTGGTTAATTTTGGAGAAGATGAACAACTAGAAGAAGTCTATGGAGAACTAAAAGAATATCTCGAAACAGAACTCAACAGTATTGTGGAGTTAGAGCCAGCCTACAACGAGCGTCAGGCTATTGCTCAAATCAATAACGAAAGTTGGGACTTAGTGTTTGCCTCTCCTGGCTTAGCGGCCATTGCCAGTCAAAAATCCGCTTATGTTCCTATTTTATCTCTCGAGGGAGGAATCAATAACCGTTCTATCTTCGTTGTTGCCGAGGACAGTCCTTTACAGCAACTTTCTGACTTAAATGGTAAAGGGGTTGCTCTGGGACAAGCAGGCTCGGCTACAGGCTATTATTTTCCTCTATTGAACCTTTATGGACTCACTTTAAACAAAATTCTCCTGGCGGCTACACCAAAACAAGCTCTAGAATGGATTGCTGATGGAGAAGTGGCCGCAGCAGCTATGTCCCTCGAGCAATACAATCTTTATCGTGCTACCATTCCAGAAAAAAAGTTCCGTGTCTTACATCAAGATACTCATTCGGTTCCCAGTGGCTCCATATTAGTGTCCAACCGACTTCCTCAAATTGAACAAGAAGCATTGTATGAGACTTTGATCACTGCTCCTCCGATGATTTCTTCTTCCGTGGGATATATCACTAATGCTGATGTTCCTAATTATGAGGAACTAATCAACGTAATTGATAGAGTTATTCCTATTACTGACAATATCCAACGACAACCAGCTATGTTGTACGAGAAAGCAACAGAAGTTCCCTCAGAAAAGACAGAGGAAGGGACAGAGGTTCCCTCAGAAAAGACAGAAGAATAACCCTATTTTTCTAAGCGAATAACGTACCATTGTAAATAACCGTTGGCTCCCACATCTAGATCACAGAAATTTTCCATTAAATATTCTGCTTGAGCTTCTACTGTGGTAAATTTTTCCAGTTCTCTGGGTAAATCGTCTTGGCGATTGACTAAAATTCCTTTAAGCTTCTCTAGTAATTCTTGAGAGGTAAGGATTTGTTCGGGTTGATCGGGTTCGAGGACAACAAAACCATCCTCTTGATACATGATTGAATCTACCATACTTTTAAGTTAACTCTATTGAATGTAAAGACTCCTTTTAAAGATAATAATCTTATTCCCCACCACTGGCGTACGAGCAACTAAATCTCCCCGAGAATCTAGGACTTCTAATTTACGAAAATCTAAACTTTGCGATCGCTCTAAAATATTATTACCGAGATTATCTTGTTCTTTAGTTGTTAAGTCATACCATTGATCCCCTACGGTAACAAGGAGACGACTCCTGAGAAAATTAGCTTCTATCCTCCCGATCAAATCCTCGGGATATTGATTTGTTAAGTCGGTGATTTCTTTTTGCAGAGCGGCAATTAAACTTTGTTCTGGGGTTAATTTGGGTTGGGGAGAAGGTATATTTTTAATTGGTTGTGGTAAGTCAGGTTCTTCTAGTTGTGATGGGGTTTCTACTATTTGGGGTGGGGAAAGTTCTGAAGAACGCTCAAAAATTTCTAGATTAGGTAATTCTGGTTTAAAAACGAAAACATAAACCGACAAAAGAATAATGATCGATAATCCTAAAATTCCTGCTATTTTCCCCACCGATAAACTTTTGGTATTAGAAGAAGAATCAAATTCCTCTTCCTTAGACTTTTCTAGCTCTCTGACAGGTTCTTCGATTACGTCTGTATAGTTTGCTTCTGTCGAAGTAAGATCATCTTCCCAGTTTTCTATTTCATCTAGTCCTTCACTTTCTATATTTTCTTCCGATAAAGAAACTGTTTGAGATTCGTTTTTTTCTGTTTCACTTTCTAAAGAATCCGCCAGCATTTCTGTGCTATTTATAAGTGCATTTAACCTTTCTTGATTAGGTAGGTTTATTATCTCTTGGTCACTGATTTTGTCTACAATCAAATCTAGTTTTGTGATAGTATTTTTGATCACATCTATTAATTCCTGTTGAGACATTTCTTTAGAGGAAGATAAAGAAACATCAGGAATATTTGAAGACTTAGCAGAAGGCTTTTCACTAGACATAAGTTGACTTCTCTATAAAGTAATGGATAGTAACTGTAAACAATGTGGCTGATCAACCATTAATCATTTTTAAAGCTCAAAAGTCAAGGATAATTTCTAATTTCTGTGTCCTGATTAGTAGACAATTGTTGAATTTTATGTTACTAATGTCGAGAATAACAGTTGATGGAGATAAACAATATGAATCTAATTTATCATTTTTTCCTACCAATTTGACCTCGCAAAGAATAAAATGCTAAAATAAGCGTCGGTGATAAAAATAAAGCTTCTTTTTGGAACTAATTGCATCGGAGTAACTAAAATATCTAGGGATTGAGGTGACCTTGGAAAAGCCTGGAAACTTAGTAAGGTTAGATACAATTGAGGAAAACCCGTCTTTGGGGATAAGCACCAAAGTTACTGACTTAGTCTTTTTTATGTTATGTTATCTAGTCTCCAGAGAAACTTAACAGCAATCTCCCATCCCTAACTGTGTTCGTAGTTTTTATTATTTAACAGAGGAATCAATCGTGGCCAAACGTCGTAATTTGAAGAAAGAAAAAGCAGAACGGAATCAAGCTTACGCCCGTCAATTTCGTCAAAGACCGTCTCGTTCCTTTTCTCGTGGCAGATCCCATTCTAACGATCAAGAGGATAAAAATGATGGTAACAACGCTAGTGATTAAGTATTAATTACTAGAAGGAACAGGGGATTATTCCGGTTCCCCTTTTCTTACCAAATCTTTTTAACCTGTGATTATGCCAAGTTCTGCCATAAAACGGTCAAGCTCAAAGTTTTTAGCAATTAGTTCTTGAATACAGCCTACTTTGATTTTTTCTTGTAGTCGTACTTTGCCAAAAGCTTCATCCACGATTTCAACGGTGCTTAAAGTATCAAGAGCTACAGAGAGGATTGGTACCTCCAAGTCTTCAGCACGACTGATGATCAAGGGTTGAGGGTTCATATGTCCCGTTAGAATCAAGCAACTGGTAGAGGTTTCTAGAGCAGCCAATTGTAAATCGGTGCGATCGCCCCCTGTTACTACAGCTTTATTTTGTCCTTGTCGGAAATAACCCAACGCTGAGTTAACGTTCATTGCCCCGATAGTGAGACTTTCTACCATTAAATCCAAGCGATCTCCCCGACACAAGACTTCAGCATTCAACTGACGGGCAATTTCTCGCACGCTAACACTCTGCAACAAGCGACTGGTGGGCAATAAAGCCAATACAGGTACTCCACGACTTTCCAGGTAGGGTTTAATCACCGTCTGGGCTTTGTCCAGTTCGTTTGTGGGAATATTGTTAACAATAACACCAGCCAAACGCTCCCCTAGTGCTAGTTTGACGCTTTCAAGACCATCCACCACCAAGGGAGAACCATAACGGGCTACTAATAATACAGAAGCATTTAAGGTGGTAGCCATGTCGAGAATAGATAAACCAAAAAGGCCCCCTTCCCAGAGAGTTCCTGCTCCTTCCAAGAAGATAACATCAGCCTCTATACTTTCGAGGCTTTTCTGCAATAGGGTTCCATAATCCTTTTCATCTTCCTTTTTGAGACGCTTTTCTACAGTTGAGGCCTGTAAATCAGCTAGAGGTTGTGCTATTTGAGCTTCTTTTAACCCCAGGTTTTCAGCCACAAATTCCACGTCTGCTTCTTTGTAGTTAGGGTTTTGGTTCTTCAAACAAGTCCCAATGGGTTTACTGTAAGCAATTGAGAGACCTCTGTTTTGAAATTCACGGGCTAACCCTAAAATGGTTCCTGACTTACCTGTATAAGGTTCAATTGAGGCGATGATTAAATGTTTAGTCGACTGTGCCATCCTGTTAGTATTTTATTTTCTATGGGTTTAGGAGGCAGATTCTTTGCAGTTTAGTAACTGGCGATAGAATCCTTGAGGAAAATCTGCTATTTGTCCTTCTCGATAAATTCTCAGGGCTGAAATAAGATAATCGATAAGTTCTGAATTAGGAATTGTAATTTCGTAGCTCAATTCTGCTTGTCCGTCGAACTGTATTCGGCAACGAGTAAGCTCCGAGGGTAACTTAGAGACGTACCAGGAAGCAACAAAAGGAATACCCTTTCCTCCTTCAATTCGTCTTGTTCCTTCTAGGTGTCCTTGGGAATATAAAGAAATAGCATAAGGAAGAACTTTATGCTTGTCTTTAGGATAGTAAGGCTGATAAATCATTATTTCGCCTTTGGGAGCAGGTTTAAGATCTTCGATGCTAGTCATAAATACAATAAACCTTCAAAAGTAGAGTAGGTCAACGTCCCACCAATTTTTATTATAGGCAACTTTGTTCAAACAGCCGAATCAATTTTTGTAAAAGTCAACATTTATTGTTTTGTAAGACACTCTGCAAACCTTTTAGTTAATAGTTAGAATTTTTAACTAAAAATTGCCCATCTGAGTTCATTTAACTTCCGACTTCGCTGAACTGTTGAACGGTTGCTAAATCTGGTAAAGCGGCCTGTGCGCCTTCTTTTGTTGTGGTCAAAGCACCGGCAATTGTTCCCCATTTTAAGGCTTTTTTCAGGGACAATCCCCTATCCAAAGCCGCTGCTATTCCCCCATTGAATGCGTCTCCTGCACCCACCGTATCTATAGCTTTAACTGTGATGGAAGGCACAAAACATTGATCGGTTTGTGTAGCATAAAATGCACCTTTTTCTCCTAGTTTAATAATAACATTTTTCACACCTTGATTGAGTAAAACATTGGCGGCTTTCTTAATACTATGATCATTATTTAAGGGGAATTTAACTAATTTTTCGGCTTCGGTTCGGTTAGGAGTAATAATATCAATTAAAGGATATAAGCAATTGGGAAAGTTATCAGGAGCAGGTGCAGGGTCTAGCATTACCGTTACTCCTAGTTTTTTCGCTTCTCTGGCTGCCGTTTCTATTGCTATTAAGGGGATTTCTAGTTGCAATAACAAAAAGCTAGTTTTAGGTAAAACTAACTTTAATCGATTAACATCGGATTCATCAATATTCCCATTAGCACCTGGAATAACTATGATAGTGTTTTCTGCCGATTTTTCTACACTAATCATTGCTACTCCTGATGATATTTTCGGATCAATAAAAATGCCTCCAGTATTGATTTTAAATGTTTCTAATGTTCTTAATAAATCTTTCCCAAAACTATCGCTTCCAACCCGTCCCACAAAGTAAGTTGAACAACCTAGTTTTGCTGTTGCAACGGCTTGATTTGCTCCTTTCCCTCCTGGTAAAGTCATAAAATTACTACCGATGACTGTTTCTCCAGGTTGGGGAAGATTAGGAGTTTGTGCAATCATATCCATATTAATGCTACCAAAAACAACAATACTCATATAAGAATCCAATATAAATAAACTGACTGATTATTTTAAAATTCGTTTATCAAGAAACACAATCATTGAGGTATGTTCGTATTTATTTTGTTTAATATTTAACCTAAAATTCTTCTGAACCTTTAGCATATTGTTGTTGATAAAATTTGGCATAACGGCCTTCTTTTGCTAATAATTCTTCATGATTTCCTGACTCTACAACTTGACCCTTTTGTAAAACTAAAATGCAATCAGCGCGACGTACGGTACTTAAACGGTGAGCAATGACAAAAACGGTACGATTTTTCATAACTCTTTCTAGTGCTTCTTGTACCAACGCTTCTGATTCAGAATCGAGGGCAGATGTTGCTTCATCTAATATCATAATATGGGGATTTAATAAGACAGCTCTAGCGATCGCAATTCTTTGTTTTTGTCCCCCCGAAAGATTAACTCCTCTTTCTCCTACCCAAGTTTGATACCCTTGAGAAAATTGACTAATAAATGAATGTGCATTAGCTATTTTTGCTGCATTTTCTATTGCTTCATAATCTAATTTTTCTTGCCCATAAGCGATATTTTGAGCAATAGTTCCTGAAAATAATGTAGTTTCTTGAGGAACAATTCCAATTTGTTGACGCAAACTTTTTAAGCTAACCTCTTTAATATCAATACCATCGATTAAAATTTGTCCGTCTTGGGGATCATAAAAGCGAGGAAGTAAATTAACTAAGGTTGTTTTTCCTGCACCAGATGAACCTACCAAGGCTATAATTTGCCCTGGTTGTGCTAATAAACTAAGTTTCCTAAGGACGGGTTTATCTAAGTTGTAAGCGAAACTAACGTCGCAATATTCTACTTTTCCTGTTACTTCTTGGAAAGTTAAACTATTTTCTTTTTCAATGACTGTGGGGTTTTCATCCATTAATTCAAAAATTCGATCTACGGACGCTTCTGCTTGTTTAAACTCGTTATAATTACTGGTCATTAAATCGATAGGATGAATTAATAATACAACAGCAGCTAAATAACTAACGAATTCTTGTGATTGTAAATTACCTTGAGAAATTTGCCATCCTCCAATAAAGAAGAGAGACATAAAACTAACTGCTTCTAAAAATCCCACTACAGGATATTGGGTTGCTTTTAGTTTTTCTGCTCTATATCTAGCTTGACGATTTTGTTTAGCTTCCTTGGTAAATCTTTCTACTTCATAATCTTGTGCGGCAAAAGCTTTTACCACACGAACACCGCTAAAAACTTCTGTTAGTAGGGAAGAAAGGTTAGATATTTGATTTTGACTACGACGGGATAGTATTAATAGTTTTTCTCCGAACATACTCACTAATGTTGCCATAAGAGGAGCTAGAACTAAACTAGCAATAGTTAACTGCCAATTGAGATAAAACATATAAGCAGGAATAACAATTAATTGGAGTACATTAGATACAAATTGATGAGATAATTTATCGACAATCTCACCAACCTTGTCAATATCTTCTGTTAAACGGTAGGTTAAATCTCCTGTCTTTGCTGTTTCAAAATAATCAAGTCCTAGCTGATGTAAATGAGCATAAACCTGCTTACGAACATTTAGCACCATCTCCAAAGAGGCATCAATCATAAAGATATTTTGTCCGTACTGAAAAATACCTCTAACTAAAAAAGCTAGGGTTCCTAAACCCAACCAGTAAGCTACTTTTTCAAGATTACCTTGCCCAATATTTAAAGAAACCTGTCCTGCTAAATAAGGTAAAGCCAATGTGACTAAAACAAATCCTAAGATACACAAAAATCCCTTTAATAATGACGGCCATTCTGTTAATAAATAAGGTAATAATCTCCACCAGTTTGATCGTTTTTTCATTAGAATTATGGATTCAGCAAAATTAAGTGCATATTATAACACAAAACAACTAGATAAAAGGAAAATTTAAGAAAAAATAATCTAAGAATTATCTTTGCTCTGAACTCCCAGATTAGATATTAAAAAACGAGCAATCCTTTCAGAAGCACCTGGGGGACCAAAACGGGCTTTTCCCTTGATTTCGCAATCTTCTAAATAACCCTTATTAACAACAGTTTTAGCCACACATCGGGCTGCTTCTTTGAGGGTTTCAGATGTAGCAGGACCTGTACCTATAGTTTGAGCGCAACTACCAATTAAACGGGTTTGTGCCTCAGCAAACTCGTAGGTAAACTGGGGACCTTCTCCTGGTACTTGAATCACTGGTTTACCCAATGCAATCCCTTGATCCACAGCTAATCCTGCCATTCCTAACATTACTGTACAGTGGTGTAAAATATCATTAAAACCATCAGAATAACAAAGAACTTCTACGGTTCCCTGTGGAGTTTTATAACTCAATTTATTGTTTTCGTATTGCCAGTTTTCGCTCTCAGCTATTGCTGTTAATTCTGTCATCAACTTCGGGACTAAAGCGGCTCGAAATTGTATTTTTTCCAAGGGGATAACTTGAATAATTTCTCGAATAAGATTCAGTTGTAATTTAAAGTTGCGAACCGCCTCGGGTAGTCTTGATCCTGGCAATAAAGCAACCATGGGAATATCAGCTTTCAGTTGTAAATCTTTGTTAGTAGGCTGTAATTTATCGAGGGAAGGAATACCCCCAAATTTAGCCTTAGTAATACCCTGTTGCTTCAAATCTTTGGCGGTGTAAGGATCTCTAGTAAACACCCCTAAACAGCGAGGCGATCGCAGAAAAGTGCCGATGAATGGGCCAACTTTCAATGTCCCTTCGTATAACGCAGATAGACAAGAAATAAAAGAAACATAAGGATAACCCGTAGAATAAGCAAATCCTTGGGATACGGTGTCGCCGGTTGCCATAATTAAATCGCAACTAGGTGCGCACTGCCAAACCGCCCGTAACTGTTGCCAGGTTAACCCCACTAACCCCGCTTTTAAGTCCGTCAACAAACGTAAACGATTAATATAAGAAAAGCCTCCAGAGGGCATATTTTGGGTCGGTCCGATAATGGGGACATCCAAGCGTCGGTAGGCATTCCCTTCCCCCACAATGGGCATAGCCATCACCTCCAGATTGGGGTACAGTTGTAGCAGAGCTTCAATGACGTAGGAAGAGTGATTATCCTCCCCATGACCATTGCTGATGAATAATATTCGCTTAGAGGGTGACGGCATAGGATTTTACTTAATATTTTTTGATCTTTAATACTCGGTTATCAGTCATCAGTTCCTGGTTTAATTTATGACCTACTGTTAACTTTTCCCCGAAGAATATTTAACCTTAAAGTCTCAATATTACACCATTCGGTCTAATTAACTCGATGATTATTATCAAAATGAATTCTTGTCCCCGCCCATTGTAACTTTTCCCGTAGGGTTTGATAGAAAGAGTAATTTTCTCGTAAAACGATAAACCTAGCCATACGAGGAGCCATTCTAACCGATATCCATTGACCAGGCCAAATAGAAGTGGCCAAAGAACTATCTGTCCACAATTTGGTATTCAATTCATAATCTCCCAAAGACCAAATATTGACAACAGAACGCGGTGGAATAACAATGGGACGACTGGACAAACTCAAAGGACAAATAGGGGTAACAGCGATCGCATCCATTCCAGGATGAATAATTGGCCCGTTAGCCGAAGCAGTGTAACAAGTAGAACCCGTCGGGGTAGCAACCAATAACCCATCCCCTTGATATTGATCGACAATTTCTCCATCTACTTCCAGTTCTAAAATAGCAGTGGGCATTCGGTCGATACTAGCTGGTTTGATGCACATTTCGTTAAGACAGTAGAAGCGATCGCTTCCAGACTCAGGGGAACAGCGATCTCCTTCACAGACTCGCGCCTCCAACATCATCCTTTGTAACATGGCGTAGCGATCGCTTTGCAGACGGTGCCAAACTTGTGCAGTATCTTTGAATAGTTCAAAGGGTTCGGTTAAAAATCCGAGATGCCCCCCCACATTCACCGCTAAGATGGGTATTCCTTCGGGGGCCAGTTGTCTTGCGGAAGCTAAAATTGTGCCGTCTCCCCCTAAAACAATGGCTAAATCGATCTTTTCTGAAGCAGAGGAAAGAAACACTGGGTAGGGATTGTCTTTATAGCCACTAGGCCCCATTAATACCTTACACTCCAGGGCTTCTAGTTCTTTAGCGCAACGTTGAGCCCATGTTTGACTATGGGTGTCTCCTGCTTTGTAGGCGATGATAACTTGTTTTAGTTCCACGTTGATGTACTAAATAGGGATCTTCTTCTTATTGTTAACCTTAATGCTCTGGCAAAAGAGCAACTTTAGTTACATTTTAACTGGGGCATTATTTAGTTGTGGATGAAGCGTTAACTGTTCATCGGTCACTTTTGATACATTGCATATTTTTAAGTTTTGATTATCTTAGATAGGTGGGGCAATTTAGCCCAGTGCTTGATCTTGATTGAAGGACCGAATGACCTATGAACCCTTTAAGACTCGTGAATTACATTTGGCCTGCTTTTGTGAGCATGGTTATTTTGAGTGCGATCGTGGCTTCTTTACCCAACGTACTAGCCAATGAACCCTCGCTTACCACGGTAGAAACCCTCGAACCCCCAGAAACCCCTACAGGGACTTGGGAAGATTTAGAGGGTTTAGAAAGCCAAACAAATCAACAGTGGTCTTGGGATGTGCAAGAAAGCGATGGGATTATTTCTGAAAATCTCGAATATGAACTATCCACTGAGCTTTCTCCTGATTCTCCCACCACTGATGCTAAAAAAGACCACGAAGACTGGGATAATAGCAACCGAGGTGATCCTAAAAGTAGCGGAGGATTGATCCCTTTTGCTGACTTTTAGTTTTTCAGCCCTATTTGTTTTCCTTGTCTATCTACTTGAGCTTAAGATCCTTTGTTTTGGGATCCCGTTTTACTTACTTTTTCACACATGATTACTCGTAATCTAAAATAATTTGTACCCATTTAGGAGGACGAGGGATTGGATTACCTAGTTTATCTAGCACTAATAAGGCTACCAAATGTACCGACAATAGATAAATAAGACTATTTACAAAAATCGTAAAAATTACCAAGCCTTGAATGAAGGTAGAACTCGGCTGAGCTAAAATACCGACTCTCAAAAATATCCATTCGGCGAACCCTGCCATCTGATTGGTGATATATTGCCAGAGATCTTCCCCTAAAAGAATAGAAAATAACCAAAAACGAAAAAATAAACCGAATGTACTCAATAAAGACCCTGTAATTATAGAAAACTCCCAGGGTACATTTCTGCGCCAAAACGCCCCTAACTGAACCCCTATAAATCCATAAGGCATTAAGAACACAATGCTACGGGTAGGCCCCATTAATACTGTTAGTAATAACCCAGATACTAAAGCCCCCATCCAAGCTGCGCGGTTTCCCCACCGTAAATAAAGCAGAGCAATGGGAAGAGGGAAAAATATCCTAAATAGTGGACCGAGGGGGAAATAGTAGTTGATTAACCAGATCAAACTACCTGCACTGGCTAGAAAGGCTGTTTCTACCATAGCCAGTGTTTGCTGAATCTTAGCAGATTTTGGGTTTAGGGGAGAGGTGGGGATTTTTGCAGGGGTCAACTCAGGTTTATTGAGTAGTTCATCCCCTTCGTCTACCCAGTTGGAATCATCCATTATGTTAGGAAATAATTTGTTCTAGATTGTTCAAAGAAAAGATACACAAGATATCGTCTTCTCGTTTAATTAAACCTTTTTTTTCTAATTTAGTCAGAGATCGTGTCACTGTTTCTCGGGCTAATCCACTAATACTGCTCAATTCCCGATGGGGTAAATTAGGGATTTCTACACCTTTGCTGGTTTGCTTTCCCTGTCCCTCAGCCAAGAATAAAAGAGTATCAGCAACCCGTGAGAGACTGTCGGCTTCCCGTAACCTCAATCGTCGGTTTAGTTGCCGCAGACGTTTGGCCATAACCTGAGCTAATCTAATCCCTGCCACGGGGTCAATATTGAGCAAGCTCACAAAATCCTGTGCAGGAATGCTACTGATGGTGGTAGGGGTTAAAGTAATGGCATCGGTCGATCGAGGGGCTTCTTCTAAAGCCGCCATTTCACCGATAATTTCTCCTTTTCCCACGATATTCAAGGTTACTTCTTTCCCGTCAACATTATGGGTGCGAATCTTTACCCATCCGTCTAAGATAAAGTAAACAGACCCCCCCCAGTCATTTTCTAGGAGAATGACACGATTGGCTGGATGACTACGAAGTACGGCATGGTTCATCACCAGTTTTAGACTCTGTTCTGGTAACTCACTGAAAAAGGGGGCTTTTATTAGACTGTCTCGGAGATCTGGAGATTGGTTACGATAGTTTTTGATATCTTCCATAAGCTTCATAAGCAGATTACAAATCGATCTGCTATGCTAAGCGTATCAAAAATCATCGACTTAATGATTAAAGTTTCTGGAGCATCTTAGGCTTGAGAGTATCATGGTCTGAGAGGGATAAATTAATACTATAGCCAAAACTGGCGATCGCCTTCTAATATTGTCGCCGGATAAATGCCTTTTAAGCGTAATCCTGCCATTTTATCAGCACCGTGTAATGGCATGGGTTGAACTTTCTTCCTTACACCCTTACAGTTTCGTTAATTCTTGCAGACTCTTGTTAAATCTATGTCAGTTTTTTCATGGTTCAAGCATCCATTGCAGGGTAACAATTTCGCCATTTGGGAATAAATATATTTCATTCCTTAATTAATAGGTTTGCAGGAAGGATTAAAACTATAAACATTTTTCCACCGCTTAACTGTTTCTACTCCAATAGGAAAGATTATAGTAGAACCATCAGAAAAAGTTATTCTACCTTTAACTTCTTGTGGTGAAGATGACCTTAAATGATTAACTTGTTCAGAGTTTATAGGAAAGCTTTGTTTTCCTACATATAAAACTCCTGTTCTATTATAAGAAATTTGGTTGTTACTCACTTTATAGGTATAATTTTGCTTCCAGTATTGAGCATTAGCAATACCTTCACGTCGTAACCTGATAATCGTGCCATCAACTCCAATATCAAGTCGAATGGGAGTCAATTTTTGATGATCAATTGGATTAGAAGAAGATGCGTATTGAAAAATCAATCTAACAAAACAGCCCTCAATTTTACTTCCCCAAAGAGAAATAAAATTTTGTTTTCCAGGATGTGGAGGATTAGTAAATACAATAAGGCCACCATTTGTATCTTCATACTTGTCTATAACCACCTTACCAATAGATGAATTGATTAAACTGTCTTGAATATCAAGAACTTGACTATATGGCAAGTCTGGGAGACCCCAAGGCAATAAATTTTGGATATTAAGATCATCCTCTATAATTGATCCTTCTGATTTTTCAGCCAAAGCATAATTAGTTTTTATAAACAAGTGAGTGATTGTAAGCAAGCTGAAAGCTACCATTACAAAAGTTTTTTTTTACATATAATTTACCTTTTTTTATGTCAAAACATCTTAACACTTTTCTTCATAGCCTGGACAAGTTATAGTACTTGGGCTTGATTCTATTGTAGGAGGACGACGTGGCTTAAAATCATCATTATGACCATCATCTGAATCTGATGGTTTATTTTTATCTATTGGGGTTGGTACAATAGGAGGTTCAAAAACGGGAATAGTACTAATTGACTGAGGATTCAAATGAAACTCACCCCCAACTAAATTAGCGATTGTCCAAGGTTTTTGCTCTTTATTTGTCTTTTTGTGAACCGATTGACTAACCCGTCTCAACATTAACTGTACATCTAAATTTGCTGTCTTGATGTGTTGCAGTAATGCTGAAGTAAAAGGAGAATTTCTAGTATTTATTCCATCGGCTGCTAATTCATTTGGTGCAGTGGCAAATGCCATAACGGTTCCTTCGGGGAGCGACTTGACTTCTGCTAAACCCCGATTTGATAAACTACGATAAGAAGAAAGCAAGTGACTATAAAAAGAAGGCAATTGACTATAAAAAGGCTCCTCTCGACAAGCATCAATAATAACGATATTTATGCGAGTTTGCGCTGTTTCCATTGCATCTAATACCGTTTCCAGGTCAAGATATTCACGTTTTACGTCCTTTTCTCGCTTAAGTTGCGCTTTGAGGGGAGTCAAATAGTTTTCTCCCCCCATCTGTATCCCATGTCCCGCATAATAAAACAAACCAACCCCACCATATCGTAATTCTTGGCTAAACTTATCTATTTCTTCCTCCATCGTCGGTAAATCTGTGTCTTTCACCAACGTTACCTCAAATCCCAATTCTTCCAACGCTTTTGCTATATCTGTTGCATCATTTACAGAATTAGATAAAGGTTTTTCTTTATAATCAGCGTTCCCGATAACCAGCGCAACTTTAGACTGTTTTTGAGCAATTAAAGTCTGATTATGGGTAGGTTGGGTTTCCTTATTAAACCCAACAGGAATAAAATTATTATGGGTGGTTGCTTGGGAGGCAGTAACGGTTATAAAACCTAAACCAGTGATGATTGAGATAGGGAGAGACTGTCTCAGGGGAAACATTAGAAAATTCCGATAATTTTGTCCAATTACAGTCTAATCAATTTCTTAAATTTCAACTGGTAAATCTGGCAAAAATTCTACCCTTGTCATGAATCTAATTAAACAGATATAACCCTACGCATGATTATTAGAACATCTATAATATTCCTCATTGCTTCGGAATGATAATTAAAGACACTTGAAATATCCTAACCTATTTTTTTATTACTATATCTAAGCAACTTCAGAGCAATAAGTAGTCGGTATTGGTAACGATTCTCCTGTTAATTTGTAATCTTCAATTAATAAATCTAGAACTTCTACCCCATTAGTTACTACTTCATTATAAGTATCACCATGAGTTCTCCATTTTTGTCCTGTAAAGTCGGGTAATCCAACTAAATAACAATTATCTTTATCTAACCATTGGATAATCATCTGATATTTAAGTTTATCTATTTTTGTCTCTCTTGTTAACTTCTTAAATTGCTTTTAAAACTTCTTTCTCTAAATATTCTCTCGCATCAGAACCATCTTTTACTGAAATAGTAATTATCCCTGCATACAAGGGGTTAAACCAGTTTGAATGACTAACTTTACCAGTACGAGAAATAAATCCTGCTTGTGTTAACATTTGTTTCAGTTCTCAAATTTTCTTAGGCATTAGTGATCAATAACGTAACTCACCATTATAGCGTTAATTAATCTACTTTATAATTTGCTTTATTTTGACTGTGATTGTTCCTGATGAATCGAAAGTTATCATTTTTATTCCATAATTTTTTCCTGTAGTATCTTGTATAAATCTGTTGTATCCCCCCTCACTTAAGCTATCTAAATTTAGGGTTGCTTTTTTTATACCTTTGTCTACTATTAAGGCATTTATTGGCAATTTCGATAAAATTTTATCACCTCCACGCCAAGGAAATGTTATGATTGTACCATCAGAATTCTTGACCCAAACATCACCTTTAAATTCTATTTCCTTTACTTGAGAAATGAGAATTTTTTCTGCTCCACCGTTGCCTTCAATTGTTAAATAATTAGCATTAAAAGCAATCAATTTCCCTGTATGTGATCCTTTATTTAAACGTACCGTAACCAAGTCTGAAACCGATAAATTAATAGCAGGTCTTTGATTAGTAACTGTTGAACTTTGACTAATTTCTAGATTAGGGGTGTCTTTGGTATTTCCCATCAATCCTGTAACTGATAAGATAATGGTTATTGTGACAGTTAGGCTGTATGTAAAAAACTTCATCTTTTTAAGAGTAAGCTTGATGTTTAGGTATATTATACTATAGTCAATAAAAGTCAACTATTGCTGTAAGCCATACTTATTATGTTAACTCCGATTTCTCAAAAACGTACTATATTACTTTATCCTGATGAAGATGGCTATATTATTGCTGAAGTTCCGAGTTTACCGGGTTGTTTTAGTCAGGGACAAACCAAAAAGGAAGCCTTAGACAATATTCAAGAAGCTATAAATCTTCATATTGAAGTCTTACAAGAAAGAGGAGAGTTAATTCCTGAAGATAATATTGAAGTAACTTCTATTTTTTATGAGTAAACTACCCGCAATTTCTGGTAAAGAATGTGTCAAAGTATTGAAAAAAATAGATTTTTTAGTTTATCGACAGCGTGGTAGTCATATCACGTTAATAAGAGAAAATTCATCCACTCAAGTTACTATTCCTAACCATCGGACTATTGCTAAAGGGACACTGCGTAATATTATTCGTCAAGCAGGTTTAACTGTTGATGAATTTATTGATCTACTATAATCAATTTACTACTGTAATTCTCAAAACATATTAAATTGTGACTTCATCTCCTGAGAACAATCAAGATATTAATCCTTTAGGTAAATTAGCGAGTTTAATTGCTTTATTAGCAATTGCACTTTACTTTACTGGATGGGTTTATAGATGGGCTTATTTTGGCTTTTTTCAAGTAGAAGTAATGACCTTGAATTTACCTTTAGAGTCGTTTTATTTAGCTGCTCTTCAAGCACTTTTTGGACATCCTCTAGCTTGGTTCATGACAATTATTACCTTTGTCATGATTCCTATTATTATTTTGATTAGTTTTCAATTATTAGACTCAGTTATCAATCAAGTTACTACATATTACCCAGGAGACGCTTTAAGATTGAATCAAGATCAATTAAATTTACTGAAATTTCTTGTTTCTTTAGTAGATGAATTAGTAGTTGTTTTTTGGGTATTAATCGCTTTATTTATATTAGCATTTGGGCAAGAAAATAGAGATGCTTGGAGAGATGCAGTCAATGAGAGTTCAAGACTGCCTATTGTTACTGTTGCTATTTCTGATAAAAATGCGGCCCTAGGACGAAAATTAAATGCTTCCGATGATCCCTCAGATTTTCGTATTATTGGTGATAACAACTTTTATAATAACCTTGTTGGTCAAGAATTAAATGACCTTGAAAAATCAAGAGTTTGGCGTTTATTAATCGATAGGGATGGTTATTTTTATATCTTTCCAGCATTACCAAAAAAAGATAAGTATTCTAGCATACCTGTAGTGATTATTTATGAAAGTGGAAACGGTGATCAATTAACCATCCTGAGTCCTAAAGTTTCAGAAGAAGTTTCAGAAGAAGAATATAAATAAAAAAACGGCAGAAGCTGAGAAACTTCTACCGTTGCTTGAGGGTTAAATCCAAATGATTTACGAGTCAGTAGCTTTCGCTAAAACAGGTTGTTGCTTTTCGCCAGAAACGACTTGAACTTTTCCGTCTTCGCCGATATCAACCACAGCTACATCCCCTTCGCCAACTTTTCCAGAAAGAATCTCTTCTGCTAGAACATCCTCTAAAAGGCGCATAATAGCACGACGTAGAGGTCTTGCACCGTAAGCAGGGTTGTACCCTTCTTCCACAAGACGTTCCTTAAATTTGTCGGTCACTTGTAGGGTGATTTCTTTCTCAGTTAAGCGTGCAAACACTTCTTTGAGGAGAATTTCGGAAATTTCCTTGACCTCTTCCTTGTTCAACTGACGGAAGACGATGATCTCATCTAGTCGGTTGAGGAACTCAGGTCGGAAGTATTGCTTCAATTCTTCGTTAACTAAGTTACGAATACGATTGTACTGCGCTTCGTTTTGGTCGTCTTCAAACTCAAATCCGAGGCCACCGCCACCTTTTTCAATGACCTTAGAACCGATGTTGGAGGTCATGATTAATAAGGTGTTCTTGAAGTCCACGGTACGTCCCTTCGCGTCCGTTAAACGACCGTCTTCTAAGATTTGCAGAAGCATATTGAAGACATCAGGGTGCGCTTTCTCAATTTCGTCGAATAGCACAACGGTGTAAGGACGACGGCGAACTGCTTCGGTGAGTTGTCCTCCTTCGTTGTACCCCACATATCCTGGAGGAGAACCAATTAACTTGGACACGGTATGGCGTTCCATGTATTCGGACATATCTAACCGAATCATGGCTTCTTCTGACCCGAAGAAGTAAGCTGCTAACGCTTTAGTTAACTCGGTTTTACCTACACCAGTGGGTCCTGAAAAGACGAAACTAGCAATAGGACGGTTGGGGTTCTTTAAGCCAACTCTAGCCCGACGAATAGCCCGAGAAACAGCTTTCACTGCGTCTTCTTGACCGATTAACCTTTGATGTAAGGTATCTTCCATGTGAAGAAGTTTTTCGGATTCTGTTTCCGTTAACTTGTTCACTGGAACTCCAGTCCAAGAGGCAACGATGTGGGCGATTTCTTCTGAATCTACAAAAGGTTCTTCGCTTTCCCCTTCTCCCTTCTTAGCGGTGGAAATAGAGCGGATTTGCTCTTTAATATCCATTTCTTGATCCCGCAATTCTCCAGCGCGATCGAAGTCTTGGGAGCGTACTGCGTCGTCTTTTTGTTTCAGTACAGTGCGCAGTTCTTTATCTAATTCCTTGGCTGCAGGAGGTAATTGAGAGTTGATTAAACGAACCCGTGATCCTGCTTCATCGATTAAGTCGATGGCTTTGTCGGGGAGATAACGGTCAGAAATATAGCGGTCAGAGAGTTTGGCCGCTGCTTCTAGAGCCTCATCCAAGATTCTTAGCTTATGGTGTTGCTCGTAACGTTCCCGAAGACCAAAGAGAATTTCGATGGTTTCGTCGATGGAGGGTTCTCCTACCATGACGGGTTGAAAACGTCTTTCTAGGGCGGCATCTCGTTCGATATGCTTACGGTATTCATCGAGGGTGGTTGCCCCGATACATTGTAATTCGCCCCTTGCTAAAGCTGGTTTGAGAATGTTAGCTGCGTCGATCGCACCTTCCGCTGCGCCGGCACCGATGAGGGTATGAACCTCGTCAATCACTAAGATCACGTTTCCAGCTTGACGAATTTCGTCCATAATTTTCTTGAGACGTTCCTCAAATTCCCCACGGTACTTGGTTCCAGCTACCAATAAGCCGATATCGAGGGTAACAACTCGTTTTTCTTCGAGAATGTCGGGAATGTCTTTGTTAGCGATGCGTTGGGCTAATCCTTCTGCGATCGCTGTTTTACCCACACCAGGTTCACCGATTAAAACGGGGTTATTTTTGGTGCGACGGCCAAGAATCTGGATTACTCGTTCGATTTCTTTTTGTCGTCCAACTACAGGGTCAAGTTGACCATCACCAGCCAACTGGGTTAGGTTGGAACCGAACTCATCGAGAGTGGGGGTTTTCGTGCGTCCTGGTGTCCCACCACCGGCGGCTACCTCTGCGGTTTCTCCTAGCTGACGAATGACCTGGGTTCTAACTTTGGAGAGATTTACGCCGAGGTTTTCAAGAACTCTGGCGGCTACGCCTTCTCCCTCTCTTATTAGACCTAAGAGAAGGTGTTCTGTGCCGATATAGTTGTGTCCTAACTGTCTTGCTTCCTCTAAGGAGAGTTCAAGAACTCTTTTTGCTCTTGGGGTAAAAGGAATTTCTACGGCAACGAAACCTGATCCGCGACCAATGATTTTCTCAACTTCAATGCGAGCATCTTTTAGGTTAACCCCCATTGATTTGAGAACTTTAGCCGCTACTCCAGTACCTTCACCGATGAGGCCAAGAAGAATTTGCTCAGTGCCAACGAAGTTGTGACCGAGGCGACGAGCTTCCTCTTGCGCCAGCATTATTACCTTAATAGCTTTTTCTGTAAAGCGTTCAAACATATCTTTATTAATCCATCACCTGTTGCTTGCCCTTGTAAGCTGATTTTAACACAGCTTTTTTGTCGAGATTACTTATGTCAAATTTTGTAGCAATGACTACTGTTTTTGCGTTTTCTTGTAGTTACTGTGTCCTAGTTCCTCCATTAATAGGGTTTTTTGGTCGATTGTTTTTATGATTTTGACACAGAATTTTTGATTTGTTCGCTCAAATCATTAAGATTATCTAAATTTAACCGATAACTGAGGGGATGGGCAATGAGGCGAGCCGTACTCTGAAATAGGGTATCCACCTCCACCAGTCCATTTTCTTTCAGGGTGCGACCGGTGGAAACTAGATCGACAATGGCTTCTGACATTCCGGTAATGGGACCGAGTTCGACAGAACCATAGAGAGGGATAATTTCTACGGGTAGGTCTAGTTGCTGAAAATACGTTTTAGCACAGTTTACAAATTTCGAGGCTACTTTGCTATTAGGGGGTAATTTTGTGGGGGTTTGGTAAGGACTGGTAGCAGGAACGGCTACGGACATCCGACAACCGCCAAATTTTAAATCTCCTAAGTGGGCAACTTCTGGGTTTTTTTCTAGTAATAAATCGTAGCCTACTACTCCTAGTTGTGCTTGTCCATATTCGACGTAAACGGGTACATCGGTTGCTCTAACTAAGAGTCCTTGGGCGGTATTGGTAGGATCTGTTATTTGTAATTGACGGTTCTTCGAGTCTAAAAAAGCACTAAAATCTAATCCAACGCTTTTAAAAAGTTCGATGGAATCTGATAATAATGCTCCTTTGGGAAGTGCAATGGTAATCATTATTGATAGTTTTTAGGACTACCTTTTATTTTATAGCAGTTTGTATTCACTGAAATTTAATATTACTTTTTACTTCTTTTATGAATATTTTTTATTAATAAAAATTCATTTACAAGGAATCTAAATATTTTAATTTAGACTAATCATTTTCAGTTCTTTCTCTATAACTACTCCATCTATCTTTCATTTTTTCACCTTCAATGGTGTCAATAGCTCCTAAAAATTATTCTATCTCTTCAAACATTTGATATACAGCAAAAAGACTATGATATTGTAAATAATTTATTATTTCTTTAAATACCCCAATTATGACTAGCTTAAATTTGAGTATAACCCAGAAAATTTTATTAAATCTATAGATTATTTTTAGAAAAATTTTATTATTTAAAACCAATAATGTGACACTTTTAAAAGTGTCTATTTTAGATTGAACATCAAGTATAAAATTCTTATCTTTATTATTAATCGATTGAATTCGATTGTGGTGTGAAAGAGTGATCGTGTGGTGTGAGAGCTCAAAAAGAAAAACACTTGGGGTCGAAACATGGCAAGACTTCCAAGTGCTTTTCTTATTATATTTAGCAACTAACTTTTTCCATTTTCCCCGTCTTGATTATCAAGATTAGTAATATCACTCTGTTGAAATTTGAACCCTAAAATTAAATCATTAATCTAACACTTTGCACTGTCCTTGCCAACGTAATAAATGATCGCACAATACGAGAGCAACCATCGCCTCTACCATAGGAACTGCCCTCGATAAAACGCAAGGATCATGTCTTCCTTTGGCAGCTAATGTTGTTTCTTCGCTTCCAGAAGTAACGGTATTTTGTTCTTTACCGATGGTAGCAGTGGGCTTAAAAGCAACACGAATAATGATGTTTTCTCCGTTGCTAATTCCTCCTTGAATACCTCCTGAACGATTAGTTTTAGTACGAATATTTCCGCTATCGTCGATATAAAATTCATCATTATGTTCGCTTCCTGTTAATAATGTTCCTTCAAAACCTGAACCAATTTCAAACCCTTTACTAGCAGGAAGAGACATGGCACCTTTAGCCAAATCTGCTTCTAGTTTATCAAAAACAGGTTCTCCTAGTCCTTTGGGAACATGACGAGCAACACATTCCACCACACCACCAATAGAGTCTTTATCTCTCCGAGTTTGGTCGATGAGATCGATCATTTTCTCTGCCATTTTTTGATCGGGACAACGGATAATGTTGCTCTCTACTTCTTCTATGGTAACGGTATTAGTATCAACGTCTCCTTCTATATCTTTAATACGTTTTACATAGCCAATAATTTCAACATTAGCAACTTGTTTTAATATCTTTTTAGCAATAGCACCAGCTGCTACCCTACCAATAGTTTCTCTAGCGGAAGATCGTCCCCCACCTTGCCAATTTCTGATGCCATATTTTGCTTCATAGGTTGCGTCTGCATGGGAAGGACGAAACTTCGCCGCCATTTCATCATAATCCTGCGATCGCACGTCTTTATTACGGACTAAAATAGCAATAGGAGTACCTAATGTCTTCCCTTGAAAAACCCCTGAAATAATCTCACAGGTATCGGTTTCTTTGCGAGGTGTAGTAATCTTACTTTGTCCAGGTCGACGACGATCTAAGTCCCATTGAATATCGCTTTCTGATATGTCTAAACGAGGAGGACAACCATCAATGATAACACCCACTCCTCCCCCGTGAGATTCTCCAAATGTTGTAATACGAAATAGATGGCCGAAGGTGTTACCCATGTTTTTAGATTAAAACTAATTCTATCGTTTAACATCATAACATTTCTAGTCTATCTAAATCTAGATTATTGTTTAGTTTTTTAGAAAATATCTTTACCTTTTTACAGGATAAAAATTACTATCTTTTACTCACAATCTGGGTAAGCACTGTTTGCATTTTCTAGCTTTAGTTCAGCTAGAAAGTTGACAAAGCTTTGATAATCTGTTTCAACTTGATTAGCGTAATTAAAAGCAGTTTTCTTAACCAATTCACGAAATTCTTTATGTTTTCCATCTGTCAATTTTGTAACTTCCTTTTCAAAGGAATAGGGAATATATTTTTCTTTAAAATCTTTGTCAGCACGAGCGTGATCTGTTGCTAAGATTTTACCCCATAGTTCGGCAATACTTAGTAAATCTGACTGCTTAGCATCGTCCCAAGTAAAATTATTTCCATTCTCATCTTTAAGATCGTCTAAAGATGCTTTACTAGGAGATATTTCTCTAACAGAATAATAACCCGAAAATTTAGCTTTTTGATCAGAAAGATATATCCAACCTAGGAGATCGTCAGTATGCTTTATTAAGGCACGATAGGCGATCGCATGACGTTCTGCATCGTTATCAAAAAAATCATTGTACGTTGCTTTTTCTCCTATGTTAAAGACTTGATAAGGTGCTGGTTTAGATTGATGTTTTATGTCTAAAATGCGATCATCTTTCAAAGAATCTGACTCTCCTTCAATTAATATGTAATAGCGAGGGGTTCCTAAAGAGCCTAACCCAGCTTTTAATCTTGGGGCAATATCTTTTACTTTGAAGTAATCTTTATTGTAGTCTTTTTTCCCTAGAGTGTTTCTGTAAGCAATCATTTGTGAAATAATTTCTTCTTTTTCTTCCGAAGATGCAACCCCTAACTTGTCTTTTTCTGCTGGAGTTTTGAAGCGTCTTTGATCATTCTCTTTAATTGTCCATTTTTTAAGTAATTTTTTTCTACTTTTTTCCTCAGCGTAACTAATCAAGTCTTTTATTTTACCATTAGTATTTTTTCTTGCAAAATAGGTTTCTGTTTCCTTATTGTTGCCTTTGTATTCCCCTAAAGTATCTAGATATGATTCTGTAAATTGATCGATAACATCAGCTATCTTCTCTTTTTCGTCTAAATTTAAAATAGTGGGTTGACTATTACTCATGGCAAGAACAATACTAGTTGCCATACGCCAAATATCATATTGATAGTCAGCAATAACGGATTCATCGAAGTCATTCAGATCAAAAATAACTTCATTTTCGTCATTATTATAAGTTCCAAAATTATCAACGTGCAAATCACCAGATATCCAAGTTTTTGTTTGCGTACTAGAAAATTGCTTCAGACTATTATCTTCTGAAAAATCTTTCCAAAATAAATAATTAGTTGCTCGATAAAATGGAAAAGCAGCATTAGCAAGACGACAATACTTTTCATATTTTATAGGTTCTTCTAAACTCTTATTAGCTTCTTCAATGTCTAAGACAACTTGCTTACTTCGAGTCTCACTGTTATTTATTTCTGCTTGGGTTTTGATGGGAAATAAACAAAAAGTGATTATTACTATAATTACAAATATTTTTACCCATTTCCTATAGAATGCACTCTTGCTATTCATTTTGAATTAGTTAACTTAAATACTGATTCAAAAATAGCATAGAATACTCTCTTAAAAGATAAAAAAATGTAAATATTTATCACTTTTTCTATAGTGCAAGAACTTGAATTTTCTCCCCTTGTTTAACTTTTGTTACCCCCACAGGTAGAATAGATAGACCATTTGCTAATCCTAAATTAATTAAATTAGCAGAATTTTGATGCCCTTTAGCTAAAGTAAATATGTGTTCACCATCCACCAACTTTAACTGTCCCCAAACGTAAGTTTCTCTTTGACCACCAGAAGATAAATCATGGTCAGATTTTGCCGTAATCAATTTTGGTTTATGATCTCCTTCTATTCCTGATAACTTATCTAAAGCAAGTTTCACAAATCGCCAGCAACACACTAAAGCAGACACTGGATTTCCTGGTAAACCAAAGTATACACATCCATTGTCAAATTTAGCCACTGTTAAAGGTTTCCCTGGTTTTATCGCAACACTATTAATCTTAATTTTACCGCCCAATTCTGCTAAAATTTTGTCTACATAATCATAATCACCAACAGAAACTCCACCAGTTGAAAGAACAAAATCAGCATTATTTATTCCTTCGATAATTTTTTTCTTAATAAGATCACGATCATCTCCAACAATTCCTAAAGATATAGGAATTCCCCCATTCTTGAGAATAAATGATTTGAGAGCATATTGATTGGAATCAATAATTTGTCCAGGTTGTAACTTTTCAGTGGGGGTAATTAATTCATTTCCTGTAGATAAAATAGCCACACGAGGACGACGATATACGGTCACAGGGAAACATTGTGCTGTTGCCAAGATAGCAATTTCTGGCTCATTAATTTTAGTTCCCAAACTCAATAATGTATCTCCTGAGCGATAAAAATCTCCTTTTTTTCTAACAAACTCACCACAATATTTAGGAGATTGTGAAACAACAATTTTATCTTTTTGTCTTTGTACATTCTCTTGTATAATTATAGTATCAACCCCATCTGGTAACACCGCACCAGTAAAAATGCGACAAGTTTCCCCTGATTTGAGGGATATTTTCGGTTGAACCCCTGCAGGAACTTCATCGACGATTTTTAGGGTTATTGGTTGATCTGTATTTCCTTGATTAACGTCTTCAAAACGTACTCCATAACCGTCCATAGCAGAATTATTCCAATAGGGAAAATCGAGACTACTAGTAATAGATTTAGCTAAAATTCTTCCCGTCAACGCATCTAACTCAAGGTTTTCCGTCTCCCGTAAGCTGTCGACTAAATTCAGGATAATTGTTTGAGCTTCTTGAACCGAAATCATGGTCATAGTATTATGTGTTTAAATGTATGAAAATAATAGATATTTCTCTGTTCAGACCGTCCTAACCATAGGACCTTTCAATGGCTCGAATCCCTGTTTCCTTCCCCAAAAGAAATACAAATTGCTACATTGCTAAAATAAAAATGTGCTAAAAAAGTATCGATAGGAATAGTCAAAGATGTGATGCACCAATGCAATGACAAAAACCTCAATCAGATAAAACTACTATTGACTCGCTACGGATTTGAAGTCAAACAAGTTCCCCTTTCTGAGTTAATAGAAGAATGGGTAGCATCTTACTCCCCCTACTGGATTCGTTTAGCCATTGTTGAAGCAATTTATCAAGGGCGTTACAAAGCCATTTCTGTAGACCATATTCTTGCCCTTTGGAAACGATTGGGACACCCCACTTACCATTTTACCTACGAATTTGAACGGTTTATCAGTCGGAATGTATTTATCGAGGACGTTATCAGTCGTAAAACAACTGAAGAACCACCTCAAGAAAAGCCATCCACTCCAGAACAACCTTCACCATCCATCCACCAGAGTATCATTACCCTAACTCCAATTCAAGAATTAGTAAAGAAAATTCCCGTACCTATTTCTTTTCCTTCAGAAATATTAACCAGCAAAACAAACAGTAAAACGTTATTAAAAAATACTAATCTCCAAGAATTACCAAAAGAAAAATTAGTAATCGATCAACAACAATCATATAACCAAAGCAGTAAAGAAAAAGAGAAAAAAAACTGTCCCATTAACCGATTCATTCCCCTTTACGACACTTCAGAGTTTTACGGAAAATTGAAAGCCGTCGCCTATCAACAACTCTCAGAAAATCAAGATAATTAACCGTCAATCTTAACGAACTTGGAAGTTAGATAAAATCTGTTTGAACGCTATACTTTTTACTGAATTGAGTAGGGGGAGCAGAGGCGGCAGAGGAAGCAAGAGGTGAGGATTTGCACTGATAATTTTCATGATAAGTAATTAAGCTGATTTCACATCAAAACTTATTTTTGAGATGAGGACTTAAGCCTTGCCTCAAAAAAATTGCAATTTCAAAAGCCAGGTTTTGAAACCTGTTATCTCGATCACAAAAAAAATTCTCCACAATCAAAATACTAGCTGTTCCTTAATGTTATTTTTTTGAAAATTCAGGGAATCCTATAACCGTAACACTGTGATTACTCAGTTTATTCAAGATGTAATGATGACAGCTGCCTATCCCCTTCAAACCCCAATTTCCATACCAGAATTTACAGCATCAAGACAAGCAGGGTTTTTTGATAGCCTCAAACAACCTAGATTTAGCGGTCAACTGATTCTAACCAATAACAGACAAGAAACATGGTTTTTTTATTTGTACTTGGGGCGAATTATGTACGCCACCGGAGGAACCCATCCCGTGAGAAGGTGGCGAAGACACATTGCCCGCTATTTACCCGAAGTTGCCTCTAAATTATCTTCTCTACAACTAGATTTAGCCAGTCTGGGGAATCAAGACTTCCGACTGTGCTGGGAATATCAACTGCTCTGTTTGTGGGTTGAACAACAGAAAGTGAGTCGCGAACAAGCAGCGAGAATGATTCGTTCAGTCATCATCGAAGTGCTATTTGATATAACTCAAAGCATGGAGGTGACTTGCGAACTCAAACAAGATAACTTGTTAGCCACCCGATTAGTTTTGATCGATGCCGATCAACTGATTCACGAAGCACAAAAACAATGGCACGCTTGGCAAGGGGCAAAAGTAGCAGATCGCTCCCCCAACGCAGCCCCAATTATTCGCCAAGGGGACGAATTACAACAACGTACCTCCCCCCAAGTCTATCAAACCCTCAAACAACTCCTAGACGGTAATCAAACCCTACGGGATCTCTCAGTGCGCATGAAGAGAGATGTAGTCACCCTAACCAGTTCCCTGTTGCCCTATGTACAGATGGGGTTAGTAGAATTGATCACGATCCAAGATCTATCCCCTCCCATATCACTACCACCCCAAAATCCCACCTTAATCGCCCCAGAAGTGCCTGCTGGTCCCTTAATCGCCTGTGTTGATGACAGTCCCTTAATGTGCCAAACCCTAGAAAAAATCCTGGTAGGAGCAAACTATCAATTTTTGGGCATTAACGATCCCCTCAGAGCGATCGCCATTCTTTTAGCCCGTAAACCGGCCGCTATTTTCCTAGATTTGGTTATGCCCAACGCCAACGGGTACGAAATTTGTGGACAACTGAGAAAACTATCCTTGTTCCGTCATACCCCCATTATTATTCTTACCGGTAATGACGGCATTGTCGATCGAGTTCGGGCCAGAATGGTTGGAGCAAGCGAGTTTATGGGTAAACCCGTCAATCCTGACTTAGTTTTAGGTGCCATTCGCAAACACCTGAAACCAGAAACCTTTGCTTAGAAAACATACTTTTTCACTCTTGTCAATTCTCGCACGCTTATGGGTGAAAGATGTTACTTTCCTCGATTTTCAGGGAATCCTAACACTAGAGAATCCCAATCGAACAACATCAATTAATCATTAACCGAGGTAAAAATAATTATGGGAACTGTCCTTGTTATTGAAGATTCCTTAACCGAAAGAGAAATTATTACCCAATATTTAAAACTAGTAGGAATTACACCTTCGATCGCCACCAGTGGAGAAGAAGGCCTCGAAAAACTGCAGGGAGAGCTTCCTGATTTGATTGTCCTCGATGTGGTTTTGCCAGGACTAAGTGGGTTCGAGATTTGTCGGGCTATTAAAGGGGAAGAACGAACCTGTGGAATTCCGATTATTATTTGTTCGACAAAAGACACCGATATGGACAAATTTTGGGGTAAACGACAAGGAGCCGATGCTTATATACCTAAGCCCATCGATCAAGATACTTTTTTGAACACCATTCAAAAACTAATTCCTTAAATTTATCAGGAGTCCGTTATTGTGGTTCAACCTCAGTTTTCTCAGACCAACTTTGCAACAACCTCCCTAAACACTCAAAACCCCGATGGATTAGAACAATTTTTGCAGTTTCGCCTAGTTCCGGACACTACCCTACTTTTGCCTGTTACTCAACTCACCGAAGTGATTACCATTCCTCTCGGTCAGATCGTTCCCATTCCTGATATGCCCTCTTGGGTAATGGGAGTCTATAACTGGCGAGGAGAGATTCTCTGGATCATGGATTTGGGACAATTACTTGGGTTAACACCTTGGTATGAGCAGGATCAAGTAAAAGCCATTTATCGTACTATTGTCCTTCATTCGGGAACAGTCTCCCAAAAAAATCCTCAAGCTCAGGGTCAACATCTAGGAGCAGTGGTTAGTGCAGTTGACGATATCGAATGGTGTCCTTCCGATGAGATTCGATCTCCCCTTGGCTCAACTATTAGTTCCAATTTAGCCCGTTTTCTCCGCGGTTATTGGTTACCCCCTCAGTCTGAAATGTGGGCGGTTTTGGACCCAGAGGCTATTCTGGCGGCTATGCCCCAACCTTCTTCAGGACTGAAGTAAAAACTTAAAAGATTACTTAATAAAAAATCAGGGTAATAAGCTTTGATTCCCTTTGTTGTAGCACTTATTTTCTAAATTTTACAGATTTAAAATTTCTTCTTTTTGCCTCCTATGTAACAGCACAGCACCCGCTTATTGATATTTATTACTTTGGTTAATACCATGACTCAGATTCCTCCTAACCTCAATCCTCAAGATAATAACGAAAACAATGGTTCTGTTGACCAAGCAGTTTCAGTAGATCAGAATGAATCCTTGGATAGCACTGATACCGAGTCTATCTTAGCCATTGAAAAAGAACTTGACTTATCGGATGAACCACCGACAAACCTCTCAATTTCTTCTCCTCAGCATTCTAGTCCGATGATGAAATGGTGGCAAAATTTAACCCTACGCTCCAAAAGTATTATGGCTGCCACGGTTATCGGTATCACCCCAGTTATTGTTGTGGGTTCTCTGGGCTATAAGATTTCTAGTGAACTTCTTTACCGTCAAATTAAAAATGCGGAAATCGCCCATGTTGAAGGGTTAAGTGGTCAGGTTTCTCGTTTTATGAGCGATCATTATTTGGATATCCAGGCCTTGGGAACTTTGGAGGTATTTACCGAAGCGCAATTAAGAGATACTGTTTCTGCTGCAGAAAAACAAAAAATTTTGGACCGTTACATTAGTATTTATGGGTTGTACGACAGTATTGCCGTCTTTGATTTGGAAGGAAATGTTATTGGCCAATCCCAAGGGAATCCCCTCAAAAATTATCAGAACCGTAGTTATTTTCAAGAGGTTCTCAAAACTAAAGCGGCTACCATCAGTCAACCCCTTATTTCCGCTACAGATGGAACGTTTAATGTCTATTTTGCCGCCCCTGTAAAGGATAGTCAGACAGGTGAGATGGTTGGGGTTATTCGCTCGAGGATGCCAGTAAAAAATCTACAGAAAATGATTCACCAAAAGAATCAACAACAAGAATATCAAAACGAAGAAAATATTTACTTAGTTAACCGAAATCAAGAGGTGTTTCTTGCTCCTGAAGGAGTGCAAATGACTTCCATGAACAGTATAGGAGAAATAGATCAGAGAGATGAGCAATCCCAGCAAGAAGTTGTTCAGGCCACATCTTTGTTCTCCGCCTATAATGCTCTTTCAGATCAGCAAAAACCAGGAGTTACCATAGACAACGAAAAAGTGTTAGCTTTAGCCCCTCTTCCTAAAATCGATGGACTAGGAAACCTAGGATGGAATACGGTGATTGCTCTCGATAAAGCCGAAGTTTTTGCTCCCCAAAGAAAACTTTTATCCGCCATCTTTTTAGGAACCTTAATCACTGCGGGATTGACAGGGGCTATGGCTATTTTACTATCTGAACAAATTACCCGTCCCCTACGCCGTGTTACTGGAGCAGTGAAAAGAATTGGAGAGGGGGATTTAAGTGTGGAAATAGAAGTCTCAGGACAAGATGAATTGGCTATTTTAGCCACAAACGTCAACACCATGAGTCAACGGATTTATGGGTTAGTGGAAAAACAAACCCTCTTCACCCAACAAGCCAACCTGCTAGCAGAAATTGCAGGTAGTATCATTTCTGACGGTCAAGCCCTACAAAAGACTTTGGAGCGAACTTTAGAAGGGTTGCGAGATATTTTGAAAGTCGATCGAGTAGTGATTTATGAATTTAATCTAGACGGTAGTGCCTTTGTTTCATACGAATCCTTAGATCCAGCCTATCCCAGTGCCAAAGAATTGCAAATTAGCGATCGCTGTATTCCTGCTGCTCTCATTCAACAATACCGTCAAGGGCGAGTTGTGCCTACCAACAATGTCCACCAAGCAGGGTTCCACCCTGAACACTATCAACTGATGAAAGATTTCCAGATTGAGGCTAATTTAGTGGTTCCCATCCTCAAGCAAGGGGATGTATTTGGCTTATTGATCGCCCATCACTGTCAACAACCTCATGCCTGGAAAGATCAAGAAATCAGCTTTATGGAGCGGGTGGCCGAACAGTTAACCATTACCCTCGATCGTATTGGCCTGCAGCAACAGCAACGCAGAGATGCCAGACTCGGTCAACAGTTACGAGATGTTACCGTGAACATTGCTAGTGCTCTCGATACACAAGAGATTATGCAAGTTGCTGTTGAGCAGATGCGTCAGACGCTGAAAACTGATCGGGTTCTAATTTATACTTTCGATGAAAAATGGATAGGAACTATCATCGCCGAGGACGTGGCCGAAGGATATCCCCGAGCCTTAAACGCCGAAATTATGGACCCTTGTTTTGCTGTAAAATTCGTCGATAGATACGTAAATGGTCGTGTCCAAGCGACTTCAGATATTTACAACGCAGGATTAACCGAATGTCACCTCAACGAACTCAAAACCTTTGAAGTCCGTGCGAATTTGGTTGCCCCCATCATACATAAAGGGAAATTATTGGGCTTATATATTGCCCACGAATGTTCAGGGCCAAGAAACTGGAATCCTTCAGAAATTAGCTTTTTCTCCCAAGTAGCGGCCCAAATTGGTTTTGCCCTAGAGAGGGCTGATCTACTTTTAGAACAGAAACAATCGGAAGAAGAACAAAGAATTGCCAAAGAACAACTACAACGACGGGCATTGGAATTACTGATGGAGGTTGATCCCGTTTCTCAAGGGGATCTTACCATTCGAGCTAGGGTGACAGAAGACGAAATTGGCACCATTGCCGACTCCTATAACGCCACCATAGAAAACTTGAGAAAAATTGTTAACCAGGTACAAAACGCCACCGGTCAACTTTCAGAGACAACCCATCACAACGACTCGGCTATTAGATCTTTCTCCCAAGAAGCTTTGGGACAGGCACAGGATATTTCTGCTGCCTTGGATAAACTGCAAGCTATGAACGAGTCTATTAGTGCTGTTGCTGCTAATGCAGAGTTAGCAGAAGCCACCGTGCAACAAGCCACTGAAACCGTAGAGCAGGGGGAAGAAGCCATGAACCGTACAGTGGACGGAATTATGGCCATTCGTCAAACCGTAGCCGAAACCGCTAAGAAAGTGAAACGGTTAGGGGAGTCGTCCCAGAAGATTTCTAAAGTGGTCAACTTAATTAGTGATTTTGCCGACCAAACTAACTTACTAGCCTTGAATGCTTCCATCGAAGCTGCCCACGCAGGAGAAGAAGGACGAGGCTTCGCGGTGGTTGCCGACGAAGTGCGATCCCTTGCCCGTCAGTCCGCAGCTGCCACAGCAGACATTGAAGCTTTAGTGGCTAGCATTCAGGCCGAAACCAACGAAGTAGTAGCCGCTATGGAAGCAGGGACAGAACAGGTGGTAACAGGAACAAAACTAGTGGATGAAACCCGTAAGAGTCTTAATCAGATCACCGCAGCTAGTATTCAAATTAGCGAGTTGGTCGAAGCTATTACCCGTTCTGCCATTGAACAGTCCCAAACCAGTGAAACCGTAACACAAACTATGACTCAAGTGGCAGCCATCTCCGATAGAAACTCTACCGAAGCAGCTCAAGTATCTGACTCTTTCCGAGAACTCTTAGCTGTTGCTCAATCCTTAGAGGAGAGCGTGCGACAGTTCAAAGTTAAGTAGCAATACTGTTCCATGAAGGATAGAGAAGAGGGAGGACACAAAAAAAACTACTACTTTTCCATTCTTTCCATGCGCTCTGTCCTTCCCATTGCCCCATAAGTTCTCAAACCCACTTCCATATTGCTAAAAAACCATGATACATCGACTAATCCGATATTTCCGACGAATAAAACTCCCTGTACGCCTAATTACTTTGATGATCATAGGGGTAGCCAGTTGGTTTGTGGTTGTCTCTTGTGGCACCCTGGATGGTAAGCAATTGGGAGCAAAAGTACCTGCTGATTTAGTGGCTGACTACATTTATCGGATTATCTGGTCCGAACGCACTATTTACGGTAAACATGTTGTGCAGCGGCTCAAAGATGAAAATGTGGTTATGGCTTCTGAACATTGGCAACAGGAGAAATCGTTGCCCCTACCAGCACAAATGTTTCGCATGAGTTCGGAGTTGGCCTCAGAAAATAGTGCTTTTAGTTACGGAGCTATTTCTCCTTGGAGTCTCAATCAGAATAATAGTCCTAACACTGAATTTGAGGAAAGGGCTATGCAGAATATCCTGGAAACTGGTTTACCTTATAAAGATTATCAAGTCAAAGATGGTAAAAAATACTTTTCAGCTCTTTATCCTGATAAAGCCGTTTCTGCCGCTTGTATCGACTGTCATAATCAACATCCAGTCCATAAACAACGTTATCCCCAAAAAGTGTTTAAGGTGGGAGATGTCATGGGAGGTATTTTAGTAAATTTACCTATAGAAAATTAAACATTTTTAGCGGACGACGAATATAAGTCAACTTCGGTTCGATATCAGGGAACTTGTAGACAACTGACCGAAAGCAGAAGTCTTGAACCCTCATTATCTACCTAAAAAAATCATAACTCTGAACTCAATATCACCGAAACCACCTAAGTGGGTAGGTATCTCAATTCTTAATTCTTAATTGTTAATTTTTCTCGATCCATTATTATGCAAACTCCTGTTAAGCCAGTTTATAATCATTCTCCTTCTAGGGTATCCCCACCTTTATCTTCTAACACTACAACTACCCCAAATCATTCCCATGCCCCTGTATTGCCTTTGGTTGAGCAGTTCTTTAACTTGCCCATCAGTCGCAAAACTCAAATGATGACCGCTCTAATTTTTCTAGCACTAGGGGGATTAATTGGGTTAGGCTCAACTTCTTTGGTGGGTAGCTTGCGCTCTCATTTACTTTATCAAACAAAATCTCAATTAGCGGTTACAGAACTCAATTATAATACCGATCTAGAAACTATGGGCTTGGGTTTTACAGCAGAATCTGAGCATCCTACCGTGGTGGAAGCCACTAAAATTTTAAGTCAAGGACAGTCTTTATCCCCCGAAATTCGCAGCGAATTACGATCTATTTTAAAAAATCAGCAAAAACTATACAATCTCGAATATGCTACCTTAGTGGACAAAGACTCGCGCATCATTGCCAATGCCAACAGCAGACGTGACGGGGAAGTATTCAACCCCCAAGGGTTAGTTACTCAGGCCACCAAAGAACAAAAACAAATTCGCACCAGTGAGTTGATTAGTTGGGAAGAATTGACCAAAGAAAACGCCCCTCTCCCTCCAGGATTAGATAGTCAACCTGCTTTGATGCGTTATACCATCACCCCTGTTAAACTCCCAGGAACACAAAACGTGATTGGTAGCCTCATTTCTGGGGATATTGTTAACGGCAATTTAGATATAGTAAAAAAAACAGTAGAGACTTTTCAAGGGGTAGGTTACAGTGCTGTCTATCTCTATCATCCCGAAAATAAAGAATTTTCCCTCGCCACTGCCTTTGAAAAAACAGAGTTGCGAGACGCTAATTTCAACACACCCCTTCCCGATCCATCAATCCTACAACGAGCGGTGGCAGCTGAAGGCCGATCTGTAGCGCAAAGAGGATACATTACCAACCACAACTACACCTTAGCAGCAAGAGCCATTCCTAATTATCAAGGAGATGAAATTGCCGTTTTAGTTTACGGTGATCCAGAACTAGGATTAAATAAGATCCTCAAAGACAGTTTAATGTTACAACTGAGTCTATCGGTGATAGTTTTGGGGGTTGTGGTTGTGCTGGCCAATACTATTGCCTCTGCGATCATCAAACCCATTAAACGTTTACAAAAAGTGACCCAACAGTTCGCTAATGGTAACTACCATGCTAGGGTTGATGTTCTTTCTCAAGACGAAGTGGGGGAGTTAGGAACTTATTTCAACGAGATGGCCACGAATATTGCCGCTCACGAACAAGGGTTACGACAAAAAACACAAATGTTTCGCTTCTTAGCCGAACTTTCTTCCCCCCAAACCCTCGACTCCATTATGTTAGATCGTTGGTTCCATCAAGGTTTAGAGGGAGCAAGTAGTTTAATTCAATTGGATCGTCTATTTATCTATCACTTCGATCAAGACAATAGAGGACAAGTAAAGTACGAAGTGGTTAGGGGTGATTATGCCTCTCTTTCAAAACAAGACCATCATGGAGAGATGGTTTCCTCCAACTTATTACAACAATTACGAGAAACTCCATCAACACAAGAGTGGACCCTCGAACAACTAGATATTATCGCCAAAGACTCCCAATATCGAGATAGTTTAGAGGATTTTCAAGTCAAAGAGCAATTGATTATCCCCATCTTTAATCAAAAAACCCTTTACGGCTTTTTGTTTGCCCATCGTTGCAACCATGAGCAACCTTGGCAAGAAACGGAAATTAATTTTCTCAAACAATTTGTCACCCAACTACAAGCCACCATTAATCGTGTCACCCTTGCTCAAAGGAAACAATTAGAATCTGGGTTAGCTCGTGATCTCAAAGAAGTTACCTTAAGGATTTCCACAGAAGTGAATCCCCAAAGTCTCTTTGATTTAGCGGTAGAACATAGTCGTGATGCCCTCAATACAGACCGAGTGGTTGTGTACAGTTTTGATGGCAGTTGGAAAGGAACCATTGTCGCAGAATCTGTTGATCCACTCTATCCCAAAGCTCTAGGAAAAAATATTCCCGATCCTTGTTTTGCTAAATCCTTTGTGGATAAATACCGTCAAGGACGAGTTCAAGCTCTTTCTAACATCCATGAGGTGGCTTTAGACCCCTGCTATCTCCAGCAACTGGAAAGTTTAGAGATTCAGGCTAATCTGGTTGTTCCTATTGTAGTGACAGGAGAATTATTAGGGTTACTCATTGCTCACCATTGCGAAAGTCCTCGTCGTTGGGAACAGGTGGAAATTGACTTTTTAACCCAGGTTGCTCTACAAATTGGGGTAGCTTTAGAACGGACAAGACTTCTAGATGAGCAAACCTTGGTTTGTAGACAACAACGTATAGCCAAAGAACAACTACAAAAGAGAGCCTTAGCATTGTTGATGGAGGTCGAACCCATCGGTAAAGGGGATCTCACGGTTCGCGCTCAGGTTACAGAAGATGAAATTGGGACTGTTGCAGATTCTTACAATGCAACGGTGGAAAATCTCAGATCTTTGGTTACTCAGGTTAAAACCGTAGCTCAAGAATTTACCAACACCACCGAAAATAGTGAGCATTTAATTGAAACTTTAGCTAGTAAAGCCCTCAAACAAGTAGAAGAAATCGCAGTAGCCGGCGATCGCCTCACCGCTATGAGTAGTTCTATTGGTTTGGTCACCCACAACGCTCAACAGACATTAACAGCCTTTCAAGAAGCATCTCAGAGTGTGGTGGCAGGAGAAAAAGCAATCAACGAAACAGTGGACGGGATGATCTCCATTCAAGACACTGTGACGGAAACAGTGACAAAAATGCAACACTTAGGAGAGTCTTCCCAAAGAATTTCTAAGGTGGTGAGTTTGATCGGCCGTTTTGCTGCCCAAACCCACTTACTGGCTCTCAAAGCTTCCATCGAAGCAGCCCGTGCCGGCGAAGAGGGACGAGGTTTTGCTGTTATTGCGGATGAGGTAAGAGGTTTAGCCACCAGTTCCGCAGAAGCTACGGCAGAGATCGAAACTTTGGTCAATAGCATTCAAAGGGAAACCAAAGAAGTAACCCAAACCATGAAAGCTGGAACTGCAAGAGTTTTGCGAGGTACGCAGTTGGTGGAAGAAACTCGTTCTAGTCTTCAGCAAATCACGGTAGCTTCTCAACATATTAATGACTTAGTAGGGGGCATTTCTGAGGCCGCTAAAGAGCAATCTTTGACCTCTGAATCTATGAATGAAATCATGGGGGACGTTGTAGACATTGCCCAGAATACTTCTGTTTCTGCTAACCATTTAGCCGATTCCTTCAAAGACATACTCATCCTTGTCCAACAATTACAAGCCAATGTGGAACAGTTTAAAGTTGATTAGTCACAAACACCCATTATTTATTTCCTAACAAGAGATTCAGCCCCTAATTCCTAACACCCAACTCAAGTCTTCCCTTTCCTCTTTGGCCTTGATTTTCCTAAAAACCATGATGAATCCTGAAATCCGCGACCAAGCCTATCAATTTTTTATTGAAGAAGCCCCCGAACTTCTACATATTATTGAAACTGGGCTACTGACTCTCAAAGAAGAACGTGATACATCTACTGTTCACGAAATCATGCGGGCGGCTCATTCTCTTAAGGGTGGGGCTGCCAGTGTGGAACTGAATACCATCAAAATTATTGCTCATCGTCTCGAAGACATTTTTAAGGCTCTCTACGATGAAACAGTAATTATCGATGATGAGCTAGAAAGCCTATTATTGGAAGCATTTGACCGCTTAAGAGATCCTCTACAAGCACAAATAAAAGCAGGAAATTTCGATGAAGAGGGGGCGATCTCAACTGCTGTACCTGTGTTTGAAGCTATTGAGGCTATTTTAGGGGATAGTATGGCTCAAGGAGAACAGTACATTCCGTCTTCGGCTGATTTGGGTGTTGATATTGTTTCTTCTTTGTTTGAGGTGGATGTAGTCCAGGGTTTAGAAGAAATTGAAAGGGTTTTGGCTTCTGGGGACAATGAACAAATTACTCAAACTTTACGCAATCAAGGGGAAGTGTTTAGTGGATTTGCTGAACTCCTAGGTTTACCAGGGTTTGGGGAGATTGTTCAGCAGACTTTGCAAGCTCTTGAGGCGTTGCCTTCAGAAGCACTAGCTATCGCTCAAGTGGCTTTGAAGGATTTAAAACAGAGTCAGCATTTAGTTTTGGTGGACGGCGATCGCACTTCGGGGGGTCAACCTTCTCAAGATTTGTTAAGTCTAGCAGGGGGAAATCTCCTCGAGATTAGACAGGAAACAGAGACGGTTGAGGGAGAAAATGAGGTTCTCGAGTTTAACCAGACACCTCCTTTAGATGAGATTTTTGAGACTACTGTAGCCACTGCTGAAGAACCTAACTGGGAAGAGTCTCCAGGGTTAGATGATGTGTTTGGAGAATCTGGGGAGGAGGTGCCTTTTGTTCCATCTTTAGACCATCTGTTTGGGGAAATACCTCCACCAGTGGATGAAACACAAATCCAAGAAAATCTCCATACCTTTGTAGAATCAGTAGAAGATATTTTTGAAACCTTACCCACTGTTGAACAAGAAGGTGAATCATTGGTTGTGGAAAAACCACTATCTCCTAAACCCCAACCAGGTAGTGGTTCCAATGATTCAAATTCGTCTACAGAAAAAAGAAGTTCGAGGAAAAAAGAGGGATCACAAACAAAGAAAACCAGAACTTCTCTGTCCGTTAGGGTGGACTTTGATCGCTTGGAAAAAATGAATAATTTAGTTGGGGAATTAGTCATTAATCGTAATAGCTTATCCTTACAAAACGATCAACTACAAAATAAAGTTAGAGACTTAGTCGAGCGATTTTCTCACTTTCAAAAAATAACAGAAAACCTCAAACAATTATCCGACCAAATAGTAGTTGCTCCCGAAAATTATCAATCAGCGAATGTTGGGAACAAAAACCTCACTCCAGAACCCAATTTGAACCTTTCTTCCCTTTCAGAAACTACGGATTTTGATTCTTTAGAAATGGATTCTTATGGCAATGTTTATTCTATTGTGCAGACTTTACTCGAAGAAATGATGCAGTTAGAAGAATCAGTAGATGATATTGTTTTATTTGCCCGTACCTCTAATCAAACATTAGAACAACAACGACAAATGCTCAACTCACTTCGAGATGAATTGATGTGGGCAAGAATGTTACCGTTAGGAGAAGTCTTAAACCGCTTCCCCAGAGTTTTACGAGATTTATCCAACAAGTATCAAAAACCCGTTAAATTAAAGCTGACAGGCAACTCTGTATTGGTAGATAAAGCCGCTTTAGAAAAGTTATACGATCCCCTACAACACCTCTTGAGAAACGGTTTCGATCATGGTATTGAACCCCCAGAAATTCGCCGTCAGTTAGGGAAACCCGAGCAGGGACACATCGAAATTCGAGCCTATCACCAAGGCAACCAGACCATCATTGAAATGCGCGATGACGGCGGAGGCTTGGATTTGGATAAAATTGCCAAAAAAGCCGTTGAAGCTGGTTTAGTGACCCCAGAACAGGTGGCTACAATGACCAAAGAAGCTTTACAAAGTTTGATCTTTGAGCCTGGATTTTCCACCACCAATAAAGTGAGTGAACTGTCCGGTCGTGGTGTGGGTTTGGATGTAGTCCGAGAACAACTAACCGCTTTAAAAGGTACGGTTTCTGTGAATTCTACTTCTGGGGAGGGAACTACTTTTACCCTCCGTTTACCCTTTACCCTCACCATTGCCAAACTGTTAGTCTGTTTGATTCAACACGATAGTCACCATCAAGGAGCAGCCATTGCTTTACCCTCCGATAGCATCGAAGAAATTATTATGCCGGAACCCGAACAAATTAAAGTATCCGGAGAACAAAAGTTTTTGGCTTGGGAACGGGAGATCATTCCCATTTACCCCGTTAAAAACCTGCTCGACTATCATAGTCCTTTTACCCACGGTTTTGATTCCCAGTCTCTTCAGGGAATCTCTACACCCAATAACTGGGGTCAACCCCTGCTAGTGTTACGACGAGGGGAGAATTTATACGCACTAGAGGTGACTCGTTTGATTACCGAACAAGAATTAGTAATTAAACCCTTTGGGAAAGCCATCGCAGCCCCTCCATACACCTACGGTTGCACGATTTTAGGGGACGGAACGTTAATTCCTGTCATCAATGGCACCATCTTACTGGAGGAGCGTTTAAATTCTCATCATTCTTCAGAAAAATCTGCTGGTATTAAAGTGGAAAGTGCTGGTAAGGAAACTGCTATCCCCCGACCAATGATACCAAATGCCACTATTTTAGTGGTAGATGATTCAGCCACCCTAAGACGAACTTTGGTACTAACTTTGCAAAAATCGGGGTATGGAGTTATGCAAGCTAAGGACGGCCGAGAAGCTCTAGAACAACTACAACAAAATTTAGGCATTAAACTGGTGATTTGTGATGTAGAAATGCCTAATATGAATGGATTTGAATTTTTAGGTCAACGTCGTCTTAATCAACAATTGATGAGTATTCCTGTGGCTATGTTGACCTCCCGTTGTAGCGAAAAACATCGTCAGTTAGCCACCCATTTAGGGGCAAGTGCTTATTTCACCAAACCATATATTGAACAACAATTCCTTGAAACTATTGAAAAGATGATTGCCAATCAAAAGTGATCAATTAATTCAACTAATAATCTCAATTATTGCCTTTAAAAATCCATGAATACTAAAACAAATTCCCCTCACACAAAGAGTATTGATGCCTATTCGCAACAACAGAAATGCAATTTTCGTAAATTGTTAGTCTTCCAAATGGGTAAGCTTAATCTAGCTTTGCCAGTGGAGTCGGTAAAAAAGATCACTCACTACACACCTATGCAGGGTAGTGGAACCACTGCCATAGGACTGATTCACGTCGATGAAAGAGAACTGACGGCCATTGATCTTCATAAACGTCTTTTTAAAGTATCCCAAGTCCATAACGAGGGGAGACAATTTCTTATTTTGGTGAAAAATAGCACAGAAGAACTGTTTGGCATTTTAGTGCCTCAAACCCCTTCCCTGTTTGAGTTACCCCTCAATCAGATCCGCACTTTACCAGATTCCTATCGTCGCGGAGATACTTTGGAAATAGCCAGTCATGTCACCAGAGTCCAGCAAAATCATCGCTTATTAACTATTTTTATCCTAGACGTAGACAGTTTAGTTCCTCCTACAGTAAGCGAGGACTTTATATTTTAATGATAAGGTAACCAATTTAGTGCGTATGGAAAAAATAGGAAACAGTGGAGACCAAAACAAGGAGGCTGAATGCCACCCAGACTTGCGATCTTTTAAAAAGTACAATCTTAGACTAATATGAATAATGGCCAATAAACCTTAATTGTAAAATCAACTCTAGGGAATGGTAAATTCCGCCCCATTTCCTCTCCGTAATGGTTAGTCCAACGGGGTTGTTAGCGGTACACCTGAAGATTAATGAACCAAGAAATATTTAAAAAAGTACAAACCATCGTTGCCCAACAACTGGAAAAGCCAGAAGCAGAAGTCACCCCAGAGGCTAACTTTGCCAACGACTTAGGGGCTGATTCTTTAGACACAGTAGAATTAGTGATGGCTTTAGAAGAGGAATTTGACATTGAGATTCCTGACGAAGCTGCGGAAAAAATTTCCACAGTTCAAGCAGCTGTAGAATATATCGACAAGGAAAAGGCTGAAGCTAAATAGAAACCATAAGTATATTTAATCCCCCCATCTCCCTCCATAAGTGCAATGTAGGGCGGATCAGTTTTTTAATAAGGGAAAATCATGACAAATTCACAATTAAAGCGAGTAGTGGTAACCGGGTTAGGTGCAATCACCCCCATTGGCAACACTTTAACAGACTATTGGCAAGGTTTGATGAACGGAATAAGTGGTATCACTGAGATTACTCGTTTTGACTCATCCAAACATGCTTGTCGGATTGCTGGTGAAGTCAAAGGATTTGACCCCCACGATTATCTGGATCGCAAGGAAGCAAAAAGGATGGACCGTTTTGCTCAGTTGGCAGTTTCAGCTAGTTTACAGGCTTTAGCTAACTCAGAGTTAGTGATTGATGACCTTAATGCTGAACAAATCGGGGTAATTATTGGTACAGGGGTGGGGGGAATCAAGGTTCTCGAAGATCAACAAGCAATTTATTTGAATCGGGGACCAAGTCGTTGTAGTCCTTTTATGATTCCCATGATGATCGGCAACATCGCCTCAGGGTTGACTGCTATCAATACTGGTGCCAAAGGTCCAAACAACTGTACTGTAACCGCTTGTGCCGCCGGGTCTAATGCAATCGGTGATGCCTTTCGTATCGTGCAAGGAGGCTACGCTAAAGCCATGATCTGCGGTGGTACAGAAGCGGCGGTTACCGCTCTGTCTGTGGCCGGTTTTGCCTCAGCTAGAGCCTTATCAACCCGTAACGATGAGCCACAAAGAGCAAGCAGGCCTTTTGATAAGGATAGGGACGGTTTTGTTATGGGGGAAGGGTCAGGAATTTTGATCATCGAAGAATTAGAACACGCTCTAGCACGAGGAGCTAAAATTTATGGGGAGATTGTTGGTTATGGGATGACTTGTGATGCTTATCACATCACAGCCCCAGTACCAGACGGTAGGGGGGCTACTCGGGCTATGGAGTTAGCTCTAAAAGATGGTGGCATTTCTCCTGAAAAAGTCAGCTATATTAACGCCCACGGAACCAGCACCGCAGCCAATGACGTGACTGAAACTAAGGCTATTAAAAAGGCTCTGGGTGATTGCGCTTATCGCATTGCCATTAGTTCTACTAAATCCATGACTGGTCATTTATTGGGAGGTTCTGGAGGCATCGAAGCGGTGGCTACGGTAATGGCTATAGCTAACGATCGCATTCCCCCAACTCTTAATTTAGATAACCCCGATCCTGATTGCGATCTCGATTATGTCCCCTACAAAAGTCGCCCTTTAGAGATTGATGTGGCTTTATCTAATTCTTTTGGCTTTGGTGGTCATAATGTGACATTAGCCTTTAGAAAATATCGCTAATTGGTTGTTTTTGGGTCATTGAGTTATCCATAGAAGTAGATTATGTTTTCTCCTACATCTTGCAATATGTAGGAGATGTCATCAGTAAAAGAGTTTTCTCAGCAATGGGACGAAGTTCTGACCGTAACCCAAGCAAAACAAGAGAATATAACTCACATCTTGCACCTTCGATAAAACTGGCTAGTTTGTAAGGGTTCAGCTATCAGCTATCAGCCATCAGTTGAAACATATCAATCTCTATCATCTACTGTGAGTGAGATTAAACATAAGCTTAACGCTTTCAGCTAAGACATGAAAGCCGAACGCTGTGCGATAGCGCGCCCTACGGAGTGAGGAACTGCTTAGTAATTTAAGTTTTTATGTACTGGTGCAAAATGTCAGTATAACCGTTGAAGAAATTCTATTCTTGGACTTAGAAGTTAGGATTGTATATAAAAAACACGAAATAAAATTAGATAAACATTAAGTGCGAAGTTTATAAAGCACCTTCATGGTAAAACTATTAATTTTTGCTTTTGGACTTAATCTTAATTAAATAGTAATATCGGTTATTATTTGTTCCTTGTTTAAGAAAACGGGTTTAGGTTAAAATATAAGTAGAAGCTTTATTGTAGCGATGAGCAATAAACCACTCCACAGCTAAAACTAAAAATAGCAAGGCATTGGTCTAAAAATTGTTAAGAAAAATTTAAAAACCCACTCCCTTTGATCATGAACGGAAAATGGCAAATTGGTTCTTTATTGGGGATACCCCTCTATGTTGACTCTTCTTGGTTCTTTATTTTGGGATTAGTTACCCTAGTCAATTCTCAAGAAATCACTCAGCTTAATTTAGTAGAAAATTCATGGTGGTTAGCCTGGATCGCAGGGCTAATTTTAGCTTTGTTTCTTTTCATTTCCGTACTTCTCCATGAATTAGGTCATAGTTTAGTAGCTCTGTACCAAGGGATCAACGTTAATTCCATAATCCTATTTTTATTCGGGGGAGTAGCGGCCATGGAGAGAGAATCAGAAGATCCCACAGGAGCGTTTTGGGTAGCCATTGCCGGTCCTTTGGTGAGCTTAGGATTATCGGTTTTATTGTTCACCCTTTCCTCTGGTGTCCGATTTTCTCATAACTCAGACACTATCCACCGTCTTATCATTTATATGATAGAAGATACTGCCAGAATTAATCTGGTGTTAGGAATTTTTAACTTAATTCCTGGCCTTCCCTTAGACGGGGGACAAGTTCTCAAAGCTATTGTCTGGAAACTAAAAGGCGATCGCTTCACGGGAGTTCGTTGGGCAGCCACTAGTGGTCAGTTAATAGGGTGGTTGGGCATTAGTTTGGGGTTATTCATCATTTTCTTAACAGGAACCCTAAGCGGACTTTGGATCGTTTTTATCGGTTGGTTTGTGCGACGCAACGCAGAAAATTATCAACACATTACCGAACTACAAGAAAGTCTCCTAACAATTACTGCTCAGGAGATCATGGGAAGAAGGTTTCGGGTGGTTAATGCTAATCTGAGTTTGATTCAATTTACCCAGGATTATCTTATAGGAGAACTTCAGGATCATATTGTCTATTTCGCCGCTTCAGAAGGACGCTATCGAGGATTAATTGTTGTCGAAGATCTACAAAATATCGAACGCAGTCAATGGGATAGCTTAACCCTATGGGATATTGTTCACCCTTTAAATACCATTGCCTCCGTAGAAGAAAAAACCCCTGTAGTTACGGTAATTAAGACCCTAGAAGCTATCAATGAGCATTCTATTAGCGTATTGTCTCCTGCAGGTGCCGTAGCAGGAATTATTGATCGTGGAGATATCGTTCGAGCGATCGCTACCCACCATCAATTACCCATTGCTGAAAACGAAATTCAACGCATAAAAGACGAGGGAACTTATCCCAGCTATCTACAATTACCTGCCATAGCTAAAACCCTTGACAGCGAACTATCTCACCGTGAGACAGTTAACCCCAAGGAAATATAAAAAATGTCAACATTAGATGGGATAATGATGGGGCGGGTTGATATGGGAAAACATGAGTAAGGATAATTCTGCATCGGAGTCTAATCCATCCAAAACTACCATTATCGGCATCATCAATGGTAAAGGAGGGGTGGGAAAGACCACCACTGCGGTTAATGTAGCTGCTATTCTAGCCGAAAAACAAGATGTTTTACTGGTGGATGCCGATCCCCAAGGTTCAGCGAGTTGGTGGACACAACGAAGTGAAGAGGGGATAGATTTTGATTTAACCACTGAGAATAACCCTAAAATTCTGGAAAAACTGCGTAAAATCCAAGAATACGAGGTTATTGTTGTGGACACTCCCCCTGCCCTCCGTTCCGAAGCCTTAAAATCGGCGATGGCCTGTGCAGATTACTTAATCTTACCCACACCTCCTGCCGCCATGGATTTAACGGCATTGATCGAAACAGTTAAAACTGCAGTGATGCCTCTAAAGGTCGCTCATCGGGTATTATTAACAAAAGTCGACTCTCGCAGTTTAAAGGAAACTCTAGAGGCTCAAAACACTTTGCTGGAGTTGGGAATTCCTGCTTGTCATGCCTTTATTCGTCAATATAAAGCCCACGAGCGAGCGGTTTTGGAGGGAGTTCCTATTACCGAATGGCGTGGCAAAAATGCCAAAGAAGCGCAAGCTGATTATCGTCGAGTCGTAGAAGAATTACAACGAGATTGGAATCAATTATGACCACAAAAAAGTTATCAGATTTAATACAAGAAGAAGTAAAAAATCAATCAGAAACCGTCTCTGAAACAATTGTTAGTCCGACGGTTCCCGATAATCGTACTCGTATGACCAAGGCACAATTAGATGAACTAATTACCCAATTAAATCGAGCCTTGCAACAAGAAAAACAACAAGTTGATACCTTACAAAATCAAGTTAATACTTTAGAAGGCGAGATCAAAGATGAAAGGGAATTGAGTAGTCGTCTGCAAAATGAATTACAAGCAGCAGAGAACTATCAATCTCAGTTCAACGAACAAAAGAAATTAGTAGAAAAACTATATGCTCAACTGCAACAAAAAGAAGAATTAGCAGGAGAATTAGCGGAAAAGAACGAAATAATTGCTTCTCTACAAGCTAAATTACAAGAAGATTCTCCTCCCCTTTCCTCCACTGATTCATCTCAAGAATTAGTGGTACAAGAAACAGCTTTAACTCGTCAAGCAAAGGAGTTGCAACCTTTTGCTGCACCAATTTTAACCAGTAAACCATTAACCAATGACGATATTGGTTGGTTCGATTAATTAACAGCAATTGAGTTTAGAACTTGGGGTTATGATTTTGGCAATATCGAATACCCCTGTGATTCCGGAAATTAATTATCCATGATTCATTATCTATTTATCTATGTCTGATTCTTCTTCCAAAATTAACGAAAAAAGTAGCAAGACTCGTCAACTATTAGGGATGAAAGGTGCGAGTTCTGGAGAGACTTCCATTTGGAAGCTACGGTTACAGTTGATGAAACCCATTACCTGGATACCTTTAATCTGGGGTGTGGTTTGTGGTGCTGCTTCATCGGGAAATTATACCTGGAGTCCGGAAAAGTTTTTGATGGCAGCGGCTTGTATGCTCTTGTCTGGACCATTAATGGCAGGATACACCCAAACCCTCAACGACTTCTACGATCGCGAGATCGATGCAATTAATGAACCTTATCGTCCTATTCCCTCTGGGGCTATTTCTGTTCCTCAGGTGGTGACACAAATTCTAGTTTTACTAGGTGTGGCCGTTGCTCTAAGTTATGGTTTGGACACATGGGTGGGTCATGATTTTCCCATTATGTTGTGTTTAACCTTGGGAGGGGCATTCCTTGCTTATATTTATTCGGCACCCCCTTTGAAGTTAAAACAGAACGGTTGGTTGGGAAATTATGCCTTAGGGGCTAGTTATATTGCTTTACCTTGGTGGGCGGGTCATGCTTTGTTCGGTGAGTTGAACTGGACAATTGTGATTTTGACCCTATTTTATAGTTTGGCTGGCCTGGGTATTGCGGTGGTTAATGACTTTAAGAGTGTAGAAGGCGATCGCCAACTGGGGTTAAAGTCCTTACCTGTGATGTTTGGGGTTAATACTGCGGCTTGGGTGTGTGTCATCATGATAGATGTGTTTCAAGCTGGTATCGGGGCTTATTTGATTTACATCCATCAAAATCTATACGCTGCTATTTTGCTTTTATTGGTGATCCCTCAGATTACTTTCCAAGATATGTATTTCTTGCGTGCGCCCTTGGAAAATGATGTTAAATACCAAGCCAGCGCACAACCTTTTCTGGTGTTAGGAATGTTGGTAGCTGGATTAGCTTTAGGACATGCAGGAGTCTAGCTACTCACAAGCAGTCAGGAGAGGAGGAAGGATCAGAGGTGAAACATTTTAACCCTATGAAAACTTCCTCTTTTTTTTAGCGACGGATACCAAGGCGTTGAATCAATGCTTGGTAACGGTTGCTGTCTTTGCCGTTGATGTAGGCTAATAAGCGACGACGACGACCAATCATTTTTAGGAGTCCTCTGCGGGAAGCGTGGTCTTTGGGATTTTGCTTGAGGTGATCAGTTAACTGGGTAATACGTTTAGTGAGGATAGCTACTTGTAAATCGGCTGATCCGGTATCTGTTTCGTGAACTTGGTATTCACTAATCAGAGTTTGCTTTTCCCTAGCGGTTAAACTCATAAAAATAATTTAATAAATACTGCAATCTCCTATAATACCATTTATTTTACTATTTAACCACTACTAATAGTGTCAATTATTAACATCTGATAAAACCTGAGAAAAATTAGTGTATAACTGAATCAGGCAGTCTAAACTAGAGAAAGATTGACCCGTGGCAACTCCAGATGAGTCTTTGCATTAACCCCCAGTGTTCTAATCCGGAAAACCAGGACGTATCCTTATTTTGTCAGAGTTGTGGCTCAGAGTTGCTGCTCGACGGACGCTACCGTGTTCTTAAAGAGCTAGGAGGTGGCGGTTTTGGCAAAACCTACGAGGTACAAGACAGTCGTCACTTTGATGATAAAAATCAGCCTGCTCGTAAGGTTCTCAAAGTCCTAATTCATAATCATCCCAAGTACGTTGAACTATTCGACAGAGAAATCAAGGTTTTAAGCCGTCTTAGTCATCCGGGAATTCCTCAAGTTGAGCCGGATGCTCATTTCCAGTTCCATGTAAAAGATAGCGATAAACCTCTGTACTGTCTAGTCATGGAGAGAATAGAGGGGCTAAATTTGAGCCAGTATATTGTGCAACGAGGTAAATATATTTCCCAGAAAATGGCTGTTCAGTGGTTGATGCAACTGCTGCGCATTTTGGAGGAGATTCACCATCATAATTTTTTCCACCGAGATATTAAGCCTTCCAACATCATGTTGCGTTCTACGGGACAATTGGTTTTAATCGATTTTGGCACCGCTAGAGAGGTGACGGAGACTTATTTGTCAAAACAATCGAGCGGAGGGGTTACAGGGCTGTTTTCGGCGGGCTACACCCCTATCGAACAGTTGAATGGTAAGGCGGTTCCTCAGTCGGATTTTTTTGCTTTGGGACGGACTTTTATTTATCTGTTAACTGGAAAACATCCCAGTGAATTGTATGATTCCCATGTTGATCGGTTAAATTGGCGAGAGGAGGTTTCTGACTCATCCTCTGATTTTGCCGATGTGCTAGACCAAATGATGGCTCGCTCACCGAATCAACGACCTTCCTCGGCTCAGGTTATACTCAACCAGCTAGAGAGGATATATCATAATTTGTATGACTCAGATAGCTTTTTAGGTACTTTTTCTGTTAATCCAGTCAGTGATAATACGGATGATGTTCCCACTCGCGTACCTCCTCCTAATCAGCCTTTGCCATTACCCCCTAAAACGGGAGTTTTCGGGTCTAATGAGGTTGAAGAAACGATTGAGGCTAGTTTTCTTGAGCAGTGTCAAACAGAGTTAGCCGAGCTTATCGGACCGATGGCTTCTTTAATATGTCAGAAAACTCTTAAAAAGAATCCGAGCATTTCTCCAGCAGATTTTGTAAAGGCATTAGCAGGTAAAATACCTGATCCCCAACAAGCTCAAGATTTCCGTAGAAAATTATCAAGATAGTTTTTATCCTTTAGTAACAATAGATGACAGGGTTATGTTAACATCTACGGACTTTTCTGGTTTAATTAATCGGCGTTTTTTTAATAACTTTCTCCCTATTCCTGCCACAAATCAGATCTTATTAGAAAGCACAGCTCCTGATTTTACTTTACCGGACATTACGAACAATCGGAAGGTCAGATTAAATGATTATTTTGATCGACAGCCGGTTATTTTAGCTTTTACTCGTATTTTCACAGAAAAACAATATTGTCCTTTTTGTTATCCCCACATTATCAGTCTCAATAAACATTATGAAAAATTTATTGAGCGTGGGGTAGAGGTTTTAATGATTACCAGTACGGATATTCAACAAAGTCAAATTGTTGTTCGAGATTTGGGTTTAAAGATGCCTTTACTGAGTAACCCCGATTGTCGGGTATTCAGAATGTATCGTACTGGACAGGCTTTGGGTGCGCCACTTCCAGCACAGTTTTTGTTGGATAAAACAGGAAAAATAGAATATAAGCACTTATTTTCCTTTATCGATCATAATGCTAGTGTTGATCGATTATTACTAAAGATTTCATGATTGGGGTGTGGGTGAAAAATGATTAAAAATGATTTTTACCCCTTTTCTAATCGACGACTTAATAAGGACATAGAATAACAAAATACCCAATAAATGATCGCTACAAAAATATATACTTCCCCATAGCGACCGATAAATTTAGGGTTAGCTAAAATAGATTGAGAGATTCCCAATAAATCAACTAACCCGACAATAGCTAGTAGGGAGGTATCTTTAAATAAACTGATAAATTGACCAACAATAGTAGGAATAACAACTTTTAGTGCTTGAGGTAAGACTACTAAAATTAAGACGAAAAATGTATTTAATCCTAATGCTTTAGCCGCTTCGGTTTGTCCTCTAGGAATAGATTGTAAACCTCCTCTAACGTTTTCTGCTAGATAAGCGGCACTGAATAAAGTAAATCCTGCAATGGCTCGAATGACCCGTTGAATGCGCATTTCCTGGGGTAAAATTAAGGGTAACATTACCTGTGCCATGAACAGTACACCAATTAAGGGTAAACCTCTAATTAGTTCGATATAAGCAATAGATAACCAGCGAATAACAAGTAAAGTGCTTTGTCTTCCTAGTGCTAATAATACCCCAAAAGGAAAGGACAAAATAATACTAATTATCGACACAAGCAGGGTTAAAATTAAACCACTAAAATCATCTAGTCTAACAGGACGTAAAAACAAAGCTCCTTGTAATAATCCTAATATAAAAAAGAAAGTTAATCCCCAAATCAAGGATAAGTAATTACTAAATTTAGGTGATTTGTCCCTTATTTTTTTGCCGACTAACGCAAAGAAAACGAATAATAGTAAAATACCTAATAATCTCGCACTAGAAATTAAACTAATAGGAATAGCTAACAATGCTAATAGGACGGTAGTTAGTCCTAAAAAGGCTAAATTAATAGTATTGAATAAGTTATTAGAATTTGATAAATTGCCCCAAGAAAAACCGATTAAACTAAAAATAATGCCTAAAGTTACCCACGCTCTCCATAATAAACTTACAGGATATTGACCGACAAAAAATAAACGCAAATTAGCTGTAATAACTTCCCATTGTGCTTGAGATAATGTCCAAGAGATTAACCGTGAACCAACTCCAAAAATAAAAATAAGACTAACTAAAGTAAGAAAACCATTAAGCCAACTACTAAAAAGATTCTTTTTAATCCAATTCATGGGACTAAGACGATCAGAAAAGACGAGAGACATAATGATGTTTAATTTATTCAACCTATTAAATATAGTGGAAAAGTTAACAAATTTCAAGAGAGAATTAATCAGTTTGATGTTGGAAAAGATTAAAATCTAAATTTGTAAAAACCGTCTCAAAGTATGACATATTAGAGTTGTGGATTTATTGCCTGAGAAAATAATGCTGTGTTTTTTTCGTCAAATACTAAATAATGAATGGTATTTTGTTCTATTGATGGGGTTACTAAGTAGGGGACTTATCGTTACCACAATGATAGGAATTGCTCCTTTAATTCATATCGATTCAGGGGATGGTTCAATTAATTTTGGATGGGAAGTATTTTCTGCTTGGGATAGCATTTTATATCAACAAATCGCAGTTAATAGTTATGATACAACAGGATCTGAACCTGGTTCAAATATTGCTTTTTTCCCTTTATTTCCTTTATTAATTAGATTAGGTATACTGCTGGGATTTCCTGCTAATATTGTTGGTATTGTTGTTAATAATACTGCATTTATTATAACTCTATTTGTCGTTTATATCTGGATCAAAAAAACTAATAGTCTTTTAGTTGCGCGTTGGGTTGTGGCTATTTTAGCTTGGTGTCCTTTGTCTATTTTTTGCACAGTTATCTATACGGAAGGAGTATTTTTATTATTTAGTAGTTTGGCTTTATGCACCTTTGAAAACAAACAATATGCTCAAACAATTGTTTGGGGAATATTGGCAACAGCTACCCGAATTACAGGACTAGCTTTAATTCCTACTTTTTTGTTTATTGCTTGGCGTAAAAAGCTATCTTGGATGGCTTATATTACAGCTTTTGCTAGTAGTGGGGGTACCTTTTTGTATAGTCTTTACTGTTGGTTTTATTTTGATAATCCTTTTGCATTTATTACAGTACAACATACAGAATGGCAACGGAAACAAGGAATTGATTGGAACGGATGGGGTCAAATGTTAGCAGAAATTACCATCGGGGGAAAAAATTGGGCTGCTGGGACCATTGTTGATCCTTTGCATCCTTTCTTATTTTTATTAATCATGGTTATGATGTACGGATTATGGTATTGTCGAGCTTTTATTCCTAAAGTTTATTTTGATTACAGTTTGTGTAGTTTATGTTTTTTATTATGGCTTTTAGGCGGAGATTCTCTGTTAAATACCCTATCTGTTTTAGGGGGACTTGTATTATTATGGTGTTCCCGTAAACAGTTAAGTTTAGTTGTTTATATCTATGGTTTGTGCGGGTTGGGACTATTATTATCTTCTGGGGGAACTATCTCCTTAAATCGTTTAGCTTATGGGATTGTTTCTTTGCCTATTGCTTTAGGTGTAACTGTCTCCAAATCTTCCCGTTGGGGTTATTTTGTTTTAGCATTTTTTAGCTTATTACTAGTTACTTTCTCCCTTCGATTTGCTCAACATCAGTGGGTAGCAATGCTACCTTAAAATAGGTGCAATTAATTAATTGCACCAAAAATTAATAGCTAGACTTTCTGGGAAATAATCGCATAAAAAGGATCAGCACCCATCATACCTAACATTTGTAAGAAACTTGGCAGAGGAGAGACATTCATAACTACTTCCGGTTTACTAAACCCAGGAATAGACCGAAAATAGTTTTTAACTAACTGAATTCTCAGAGCATCTGTACCGTCACGCCAAGCAGAAATTGCTTTTTGATAGAACATCCGATTAGAAAAACTAACAATAACAATACCACCAGGTTTGAGAACGCGATGAATTTCTGAAAAAATAGCTTCAGGATACTGTAAATATTGAACAGAAACAGCAATCAAAACAGCAGAAAAATCGTTATCTTGTAAAGGTAATTTGGGATTATCGTTAAGATTCTGTACAAAATAATGATCAAGACGAGGATTTTTTGCTAACTCTTCTTGGTTCATTCCATGACCTTCCACATGGTCAAATTGTAGATCATCAGGAAGATGAGACACCCAACTACTCATTAAATCTAAAACCCGTGTTTGGGGTTGTAAATGTTGTTGATAAAGGTTAGTCAATTGATCGATAAATCCCTCATCAACATGGGTCACAAAACGGGGAAAAGCATAAAATTCTCGATCGTTACCAGGATCAAGTTTTTCTCTTTGATGGGGGTTCAACAACATAAATTAAACTATTTTTTTATATTTCAATTCTTATTATAAAAAAAAATAACCCTGCGAGTGACAGGGTTAATTCATACTTGAGCTTAGATCAATTTAAGACTATCAAAGTCTAGAAAGAGAAGGTTCCACGGAGGGTTCCAATTACCTCATCGTCAGCACCTTGGATGTTAACAAACTGGTCAGGGTTAGAGATCCAGATTACGCCAGGTGTTACGGAAATGTTGTCGGTAACTTGGTAACGGTAGAACACTTCTGCAGTGATGGGGTTACGACTGGGAAGGTTAAAGAAACCTTGTCTTTCGCCCAAGAAAGGACGTTGACGACCACCATGATAGGGTTGAACCCCTGCAAAGATACCTAATAGGTTTCCTTCTTTGAAGAGATCGGGGAAGGCAAAACCGCCACCACCAGTCCAGACTTCAGCACTCTTTCCACGACCGATGAAACGAACGTTAGTGAAAGATCCAAATGCGCTGAAGTTCATCCATTCAGCAACACGCCAGGTCATTTGACCACCATAACTGTTGGTTACTTTACCACCGATGTCGAAGGGGTTGACCTGTAAAGGATCGTTGGAGTTCGTACCGTTGGTGTTGTAGTCCAAAGTAGGAGTTCCGGGTTCTCCAACAGAACCAGCCGCAAAGGCATTATTTAACTGAGAACGAGAGAAGTTAGCAAAAGAGGTTCCCACTTCTCCAGGTCCGGTAGGAATACCTTGACCAAAGATGGGGGAGTCTGGCTTGTGGTAAGCGTGAACGTAGGTGAAAGCAATATTGACTACGTTAAAGAGGTTACCGTTGATTTGAGCCAAGCCACCGTAGTTACCGTTGAATAAACCGTTACCACCGTCGCTGGCTGCGTACTCTTGACCGGTAGCGGGGTTGATAGCTTTACCAGTTTGACAACCGCGAGTGCTACCGTCGGGGTTTTCTCCACCACCGTTGAGGCAAGGATCGTTAGCGGTTCCTGCTAAGTAACCGAAGCTAAGAGAGGTAGGACCGAGCAAACTTTCCAGGAAGCCAAGTTGGAAACTCATACCAGCACCAGCACCACCACCAATACGGTAGATGGGGTTACGCTGAGCAAATGTACTTAAAGAACCTTTACCACCGTCAAAGTCCTCGAAGAAGGGGTTTAAGGTAGGAACGAAGTGGTGCCAACGTCCACCCCAAGGACTGATGTAGGTGTTGATTCTAAAGTCGTTTAACGGCTCGATGGGAGCATAATAACCAACCCAGTCAATGGTTACGTCGTTATCGCTTTCGTTACGACGAGGACCGATGTTGAAGGTTTGGGTAGCTGTGGGGTTGATTAGGGTATTTTCTGCGAAGGCAATACCAATGGGCTGACCTGTGTTGGGGTTGAGAACCCGTAGGTTAGGTTCGTTTAGGGTAAAACGGTCTTGTCCAGTACCTGTACTAGCGGATAAACGGGTAACTAAGAGGTCTTCTCCGCTGAAACTGGTGTTAAAAGCTAAACGGATACGATCTTGGAAGACAGCTTGGTTGTCCTCAGAAGAACGGCTACCACCAGCAGCGGTCACAGCCATGATTACTTCACCGACTAACTTGGTAGTGGTGGAGAACTGGTGATCCTCTAAGAAAGCAACTCTACCTTCTAAGTTATCGACTCGTGCGCCCAAAGCAGCTAGTTCTGCTTCAAATTCCTGCATTAAACGCTTGAGCTTTTCGATATCTTCCCGAAGTACCGCTACGTTTTCTTGGATCAAACGTTCCATGGTGTTCAAACACGCGTTTAAACCTGCGGCGAATTCCCAACGGGAGGTAGCACGGTTACCACGGAAGGTTCTGTCGGGATAACCAACAATACAACCGTAACGCTCAACTAGGCTTCTCAATGCTTCATAAGCCCAGTCAGTGGGGGAAACATCACGTAGTTCACTGACGCTGGTAACCTGCTCATTAAGGTTATTTGAGTTGCCTTCTTGGCTGTAGCTTTCGAGCTTGTCTAATAATTCGTCTCGTGCTTGGGCTATTTCTAAGCCCTGGTCTGCACTATGATTAAATTCGTACTGGGAAGTACTTTCGGCAGCAGCCGAGTTAGATGCTAGTACAACTCCCATAAATGCTGGACTAACCAGCAGGGTTTTCCATAACAATTTTAGCATTTTCAGCTTTCCTCACACCATTAGGTTGACTACAGAGTTTATAGCCTCACTCATCATCCCATTATACACAGCTTTTTTTGATTGGCTCACATATAAGTTTAACTTTTGTGAAGCTATCCTTGATATTACTTTTACTGATAAAAGTCTCAGATAGATTTGAGCATATCTGATAGTTCTACCTCTCTAGCTGGCATACTGATTTTGAGTCTCGTATACCTTAACGTTTATTATTGTTAATTGACTACTTGCATCTATTAAATGATGGGGAATGATTCCAATCAGAGTTACAAATGAGTATTGATTCTACTTTACAAAGCTTCAAACGTTTTGGTGTTCACTTAGGGTTAGATCGTATCAAAGCTTTACTGCATAGCTTAGACAATCCTCATCAAAACATTCCGATGATTCATGTGGGAGGAACCAACGGTAAGGGTTCTGTGTGTGCTTACTTATCTTCTATTTTAGTAGAAGCAGGTTACAGGGTGGGGCGTTATACTTCTCCCCATTTAATCCATTGGACAGAAAGAATTTGCATTAATAATCAACCCATCGCAGAAACAGAACTAGAAACTATTTTAATTAAGATTAAAAACTCTATTAATACGACTGAAGATATTCCCACACAATTTGAAATTATTACCGCAGCAGCTTGGGTTTATTTTGCTCAGCAAAAAGTTGATATTGCCGTTATTGAAGTGGGTTTAGGGGGTCGTTTAGATGCTACCAATGTTTGCGATCGCCCTTTGGCAACGGTGATTACTTCTATTAGTCGCGAACATTGGCAACAATTGGGCCCGACTGTTAAAGATATTGCTAAAGAAAAAGCTGGTATTTTTAAGCCTCAGTGTCCTGTCATTATGGGTCAGGTTTCCGATGAAGTCAAACCTATTTTTCAGTCTCGAATTGAAGCTTTAAACTGTCCCTACACTTGGGTTAAACCTAGTAGTTATCTATCTGAAAATTTGGCAAAATATAAAAATATCACCTATCGATTATCTTTATTAGGAGAAATGCAACTGAATAACTCTGCTTTGGCTATAAAAACTGTTAAAATATTGCAAGATAAAGGATGGAAAATAACTGAAAATCATATTAAGCAAGGAATTAAAAATACCTATTGGTCAGGCAGAATACAATGGATAGAATGGAAAAATAATCCTATCCTGATCGATGGGGCCCATAATCCAGCCGCCGCTAAAATGTTACGTGGTTATGTTGATAGTTTGGATAAATCTGTTATCTGGATAATAGGGATGTTATCTACAAAAGAACACGATAAAGTTTTCCAAGAATTACTTAAAGCAAATGATAACTTATATCTAGTTCCTGTCCCCGACCACAGCACCGCCAATACCCGTGATTTAGCGCAACTGGCAAAAAAAATATGTCCTCAACTAACACAAATTGAAACAAGAGAAACCGTTTTTTCTGCTTTAGACAAAGCCGTGAATACGCAAAATTCTCAACAGATAATCGTTGTAGCAGGTTCTTTGTATCTAATTGGTCACCTTTTGGGCCATCTTCAATGGGATAACAGTAAATCTCCCAAGGCTTAAGCTATAATAAAGCTAGGAATAAAACCGCAATGTTTATGCTCGAATCCTTACAAACACAAATATATCAGCTTCAACAATTTGCTAATCGCTTGGTTTCTTTACAACTCGATCACCTTAGCTTGATTAGCGTTGCTATCATCTTTTTTGCGGGACTATTAACCAGTTTAACCCCTTGTATGCTGTCCATGTTACCCATCACAATCGCTTATATTGGTGGTTACGAATCTCAAGGAAAGTTACAAGGAATGCGTCAATCTGCTTGGTTTTCTTTGGGATTGGCAACCACTTTAGCCGGGTTAGGGATTCTAGCAGCATCTTTAGGAAAAGTTTACGGACAAATTGGCATAGGTTTGCCTATTGTTGTCAGTTTAATTGCTATTTTAATGGGGTTAAATCTGCTAGAAGTTATCTCATTTCAGTTTCCTTCTTTGGGAGAAACAAACTGGATAACAGAAGATCTTCCTCCTGTAGTTCGTTCCTACCTTCTTGGGTTAACTTTTGGTTTAGTTGCTTCCCCTTGTAGCACCCCAGTTTTAGCAACATTATTAGCATGGGTTGCCACAAAACAAGACTTGATTTTAGGGGGCGTATTATTATTAGCTTATACGGTGGGTTATGTCCTACCTTTAATTTTAGCAGGAACCTTTACAGCTACCTTAAAAAACTTGTTAGAATTACGTCGTTGGTCTGCTTGGATTAATCCTGTTAGTGGTATTTCACTAATTGTATTTGGAATGTTTTCCTTATTATCTCGCTTACCATTAAACAGCTTGTCATAAAATCATAATATTAGAAAGCTTAAACTCCGTGGTAGTGATTCCCATATAGTGGAAAAATTTTAACAAAAATTAAATGCGTTTGCCTTGTTACCAAAGGGTAATTCCTTTTATATGATAATGATTATCATAATCGAAAGGTTGAGCCAATATGAATCCCTTATTTACTGCCAGAACCTCAGTAGAACAAGTAGAAGAAGGTTTGTTCCTTGCTCCAAAATTCGACTCTAACGGTCTAATTCCAGTGGTTACCACCGATGTAAACACGGGTGAAGTGCTGATGCACGCTTATATGAACGAAGAGGCGTTAGTTAAAACCATTGAAACTGGAGAAGCTCACTATTACAGTCGCAGTCGTCAGCAATTATGGCATAAAGGTCAATCTAGTGGACTGGTGCAGAAAGTAGCACAGTTAACCATTGATGATGACCAAGATTGTCTCTGGATGCAGGTTATAGTAGCTGGTTCGGGTGCTAGTTGTCACGTGGGTTATCGTTCTTGTTTCTATCGCCGTATTCCTACAGGAGAAAGTGCTGTTTCTTCCCAGCAACCACTACAGTTAACTTTTACTGAAAGCGAGAAAACATTTGATCCAAAAGCCGTATATGGTGATGCACCTAACCCAACCCAATTGTAAATAAAGACAAAGCATTGTTGTGTTATGAATATTTTGAGAATAATAATTATTCTTAAAATATTCTCGATTTGCCTTATTACTGTTAGGTAAACAGGCGATCGCTACGATCGTTTTTTCTTTATTTCTTGCTTGGGGTGGATTGTTAATTAGTTAAAGATGTTTATCTTGTAGGGGTAAACGGCCGTTCACCCCTGCGGATCATGTTATATGCTTTTTCAGAAATGATTAGCTAGAATAATCGGGATATAGCAATACAAGGATTAATTAAGACATTGTTTGAATCTGTCGGTTTCATTCCGAGGTACGAGGAATCTCTTTAACTTCCTAAAGATAATGCTGATTGCTGTAACTGATTAACTCTCTAATTACACTTTTTCTGAATCATCCCATGTTAACTTCTTCTCCTTTTCCTCACTTACCTATAGACAAGCATCCTTATCGTATCCTTGATATTTTAGGTCAAGGTGGTATGGGAATTACTTATTTAGCTGAAAACACAAACACCCAGGAAAAAGTTGCCTTAAAAATAGTTTCTTTACAAGAATCAGAAAACTGGACAAATATAGAATGTTTAGAGAGAGAAGCAGCAGTTTTAGAGAATTTACAACATCCAAGTATTCCCCAATATTTAGATTATTTTGATATTGAAACAGAAACAGGTAAAACCTTTTATCTCATCCGAGAATTAGCCCCTGGAAAATCATTACAAGATTGGGTAAATGAAGGATGGCGTACCACAGAAGAAGAGGTTAAAAATATTGCTGAACAAATACTCAATATTCTTATTTATTTACATAGTTTAAACTCTCCTGTTATTCATCGGGATATCAAACCCAGTAACATTATTCGAGATGAAAAAGGAAAAGTATTTTTAGTAGATTTTGGCTCAGTTAAACATCAATATTATACAACTTTAATGGGAGGTAGTACCCAGGGCTATTTCATTCTGAAAAGTTCCAAAATATGCTTTAGGGAATGACCACA